>JBFGZH010000300.1:0-3401 GCA_041586895.1 Psychromonas sp.
GAGAAACTGCCGCTAGCGCAAGAAAAAGTGTACTAAGTTTCATCATTGAACCTCCTTTTAGTTATCTATGCAAATGATAGAAAAAAGAAAGCTGATGCACATCACTCCTATCCTCTACGCCCTAATTCGTTAACTGGATCATATTTCGCCAATGTTTCTAATCACTAAAGGGCGTAGGACAATACTGGTAGTTGGGGTTATACTAATTGCGTCTGATAATTCGAGTTAATTATGAAAAATTCTCTTCTCACTTGCTTGCTATGTTGTCTGTTTTCTTCCCAGTTATTTGCTTATGCAAATACGCTGACACTTCCCTGGCTGGAGCCTATGCTGATTGATGATGCGAGTAGTTGGGCGACTAAATCTCTGAATGAAATGGAAGGGCTGTTTGATTGCGGAGAGGAGGAAGGTAAGGAGTATTGTTCAGAGCGGGTAAAATATTACAACACAGAAGTTGAAAGCTACCTGTGGGTAGAAGATGGGCAGGTGAATAAGGTTGAAGTTTCCTCGCCATTCTCAATTTCGAGTTACTCAGAGTTGCAGCTAAACCTTCGCAAGGATGGATTTGTTCTGGCATGGATAAAAATCGGTGAAAAGAGCATTGACGTTATTGAAGAGCTTAAACTGAAGCCACTTTATAAAGTGGATCGAGAAGTGGTGATGTTTATGAACAAAGGTTCGATAGCGACGCCCAGACAACTAATCTGGTATCCCAAAGCAGAATATCATGCTGCGCAGCATACGCGTTATGTTGAATTTTTGAGTGATGGAAATACCGTGACAGTTCGCTTTGTTAGAGGTGAAGCGTCAATTGTCGATGCTTTATAATCAAGAGGTGAATAACCGTATAATAGACAGTTCAAAGTGCCAGTGCAGAAAGACAAAAAGCCTTTATCACTTGGCAATGATAAGGGCTTTTATTAGTGTTGTTCGTTTTACTCATCACTGAGGTTATTTAATAAACTCTAACTCTTGGCGAAGATAAACACTTGCTCCCAATAACCCGGGATTGTCATGAGTAATTAAAAACGTTGGAATGGCTGACAGATAATCTTTAAAGCGTCCTTTATCTTCAAAGAAACGTCTGAACTCACTCGATTGGAAGAAATCAACAAAGCGCGGCACGATGCCACCGGCAATATAAACCCCTCCGCTACAATTTAGAGTCAATGCAAGATTACCCGCAAAACCGCCCATAGCTTGACAGAAAACTTGCAGACTTCTGCGTGCGATAGTACAACTGCCATCCAATGCCGCTTTAGAGACCTCTTTTGGTTGCTCAAATTCGGCTTGTCGCTCAGAGAGAGTGCAAAGACTTTGGTATAGATTAACTAAACCTTGTCCGGACAAGATACGCTCTGCTGAAACATGACCAAACTGCTCTTGTAACAGGAACAAAATATCAGCCTGTTCACGTGTATTAGCTGTAAAGCTTACATGGCCACCTTCGCCGTCTAAACTTATCCATTTATCGGCCGGTTTAATAATGTGTGAAACACCGAGTCCTGTCCCCGGACCAAAGACTGCAGTAACGCCATCAGGTTGCGCTTCACCACCACCTATCTGTATTTTTTCTTCTTGAGAAAGAAACGGCACAGCTAATGAGATTGCGGTGTAGTCATTAATCACATATAAAGATGCTAATTTTAATTTATCTTTAAGGGCCTGCTGCGAAAACTCCCAGCTTAAATTGGTCATCGTAATCCGATCACCTTCAACTGGACAGGCAATACCAACACAAAGATGTTTAACTTCATCCTGCAATGTTGCAAAGTATTGCACGAGCGCTTCTTCAAGAGAGGCAAATTCTGCACACACAAATTCTTTCAGCTGATTTAATGTCCCGGTTTCAAGTTCACAAACAGCTAATCGGATATTTGTACCACCAAGATCTACAACAACAGATAACATTTTTTCACCTCAAATTAATTTAAATCTTAACGATTTTACAAGTATTTGTTGAACCTGCATGATTATTATCCCCATGGGTAAGCAGGATCAAATCACCTTCCTGTAAAAGCTCATTAGCTTTTAGTGTCTGTAGTGCATTGTCTATATATTCAATACTGTCTGTGGTTGTTGAATTGAATTTAATAGGCGTTACACCACGGTATAGGGCACAATAACTTAAGGTTTGCGGATTACTTGAAAGTGCGTAGATAGGTAAGCCAGAGCTTAAGCGAGACATTAATAGGGGGGTTGTACCCGATTCAGTTAAAGCAACAATCGCTTTAATGCCATGGGTATGGTTAGCGGCAAACATGGTCGTCATTGCCAATGCTTCGCCGGTATTATCAAATGTGTAATTCATGCGGTTATTGGAAACATTGATGCTTGGGTGCTTTTCTGCGCCAAGACAGACTTCACTCATCGCTTGTACAGTTTCAACTGGAAAATCGCCGGCAGCCGTTTCACCTGACAGCATGACAGCATCGGTGCCGTCAAGTACCGCATTGGCAACGTCCATTACTTCTGCACGAGTTGGCATTGGCGCACTGACCATTGACTCCATCATCTGTGTAGCTGTAATAACCACACGGTTTAAGCGACGCGTGGTACGGATCATGTTTTTTTGTACGCCGACTAAGCGGGCATCGCCAATTTCGACACCTAGATCACCACGGGCAACCATGACCACATCCGATGCAAGAATGATCTCTTCTAATGCTTCCTGAGTTGCAACCGCTTCCGCTCGTTCTACTTTGGCAACAATTTTTGCATAACAGCCAGCATCGCGAGCCAGCTTACGTGCATAGTGCAGATCATCCCCATTACGAGGAAAAGACACGGCTAAATAATCGCAGCCAATTTGCGCAGCGGTGAGGATATCTTTTTTATCTTTATCTGTTAATGCTGGCGCGGATAAACCGCCACCTTGTTTATTGATGCCTTTGTTATTTGATAGCGGCCCACCAATAATAACAACGGTTTCAACTTGGTTACCTGTAACCTGCTCAACTTGTAGTTGTACACGACCGTCATCAAGTAATAACACATCACCAGCTGCCACTTCCTGCGGCAGCGTTTTGTAATCAAGTCCAACAGCTTGTTGAGTACCTTGGCCTTTGTCAATGTCACTATCCAGAACAAATTTGTCACCGACAGCTAATTGAATTTTATTATTCTTAAATGTAGAAACGCGAATTTTAGGACCCTGCAGATCCCCCCTAATGGCAACTTCTTTGCCTAAACGCGCGGCTATTTCGCGTACTTCATCAGCTCGTCTAATGTGATCAACGGCTTCGCCATGAGAGAAGTTCATGCGTACCATATTGGCACCGGCGGCGATGATTTTCTCTAAATTGTTGTTCCGGTCGGTAGCCGGGCCTAATGTAGTAACGATTTTTGTACGTCTTGTCATTGGATACTCCTGTAATTGTCTACCCTGACTACCTTGAATC
>JBFGZH010000301.1:0-3400 GCA_041586895.1 Psychromonas sp.
CAGTCTTTGGTCCTTTAATCCAGAATGAACAAAAGTAAATAAAGTGTTTAACCTAGTTTTGTGCATTTCAGGGTGGGCAAGTGAGATTTCATTCTGTATTATTTCGATGACTTTCATGGCTGCTTATTGTTTAATTTTTTTGTGGTGAAATAATTTGATCATAAAACGCCATGAAAGTCGATCCTCCAAATTACACTTTCCTCAAAATTAGAGGGGATTCGTCAGGTTTTAGTGTGGATTTTAGTTTTCATGATTATCATCATAGGCCCAGCTTTACTGGGTGTAAAGACAGTCAATGTTATTATCACTACGTTTATGGTATAAAATGAGAGTATATCCAAAACCAAGATAGACCAACCTACGGTTGGTTTGCTATCCATCTCCACCCAAACAAGTTATGGATGAAGAATTCCGCAAGATTCGTTAAAGCTAAACTTAAATTTTGCCCCTCCTAACTTTTCTGATTGTGCAACACTGAGTTGGCCATTATAACTGGCCACCAAATCACCAACGATGGCTAAGCCGATACCATGTCCCTGCTGATAAGAATCTGCTCGCATACCCCGTTCGAAAATTTGTGTTCGTTGCTGCGCGCTGATCCCTTTGCCATCATCTTCAACAATAATAACCAGGCAATCTTCAGCTGTTGATACCGTTAATAAAACTTGCGATTTTGCCGCCTTGCAGGCGTTATCTAGCACATTGCCCAATATTTCCATCAAATCGGACTCGTCACCTTTAAAAACAGCTTGTTGGTCGACATTTTGCTCAATGACAATCTGCGGCTCGCGGTAGATTTTAGCTAAGCTTCTGACTAATTTATCAGCAACCGAAGTGATCTTAACACCCAAATACCAGGAGGAGCCCGCAGCCGTTTGCGCGCGCTTTAATTGATGACCGATAATATTATTAATGATTGATACCTGTTCGCTGACTGCCCGGCTTAACCCCTTTTGACTGCGAATCACTGCCAGCGGTGTTTTTAAACTGTGTGCCAGATCAGCTAGCGCATTGCGATAACGTTTGCGTTGGCTTTGTTCGGTATTCAGTAATGTATTAAGCTGCCGGGCAACGGCTTGTAATTCAACAGGATAAACCTCAGTAAGCTGCTTGGCGCGGCCATGCTCAATATCACTGAGCTCCTGAGTAAAGCTGGCAAGCGGCTTTAACGTCCAAAGCAACCAAGCTGACTGCACAATAATCAGCAACACCATTAAAATAAGCAGCCACTTCCAAAGCTGCCTGCTAAAAAGCTTCGCCTGCTGCTGAAAATCAGCCTGATCCTTAAGAATATGGATAGTAATGGGGAATTGCTCGTCAGCATTGCCGGGTTGAGCGAAACTGACACTCAGGCTATAGATAAAGTACCCCTGACCTGCAAGCGCCATCTCCGAAAATTCACTTTTACCGGTCGCAGGATGCGGCAACTCCCCCGGTACAGCTAAACCAAGAAAAGAATCCGAGTGCCAGGCTATTGCGAATGCAGCCTGATTGGATTCAGGCGCTAATTGACTCGCTTTTTCTGTGGAGCCGCTATCGTCAAGCTTAGTAATGGAAATAAGCGCATATAAACCAGACTGAATCACATTAAATTGATTTTCTAATAATTGCTCCGGCATCAGCAGCTGATTGTTGTCGACTTCGGTCGACGCAAGCACGGAATAAAGATAGGCGCTGAGTTCATTTTTAAGCGCGCTTTTTATCTGCATCTTAAAGGCATCATTCAGGGTCAAGCCAATAAGCGGCATTAACACTAATATTAATAATAGTGCGCTGGCGATAAGACGAACTTTAAGGGAGTTTAAAACGTTCAGCTTAAAATCCTTGCCCCCCTTTCCATTCATTCCCTATGACCTTGCATTGCCGATAATAGGGTCAATCGGTAACCTTGTCCCCTTAAGGTCTCGATAAGCCCATATTCATTATCAGGATCGAGCTTTTTTCGTAAACGGCGGATAAAAACTTCAATCACATTGGAGTCAAGATCGAAATCCTGATCGTAAATATGTTCAATTAGTACCGTTTTCGATTTTACTTCACCGGGATGGAGCATAAAATATTCAAAAAGTTTATACTCATAACCGCTTAGCGTGATCAGCTGCTCACCTTTTTTCACTTCCAGCGTGCTGGTATTAATAGTGAATGGTCCATTGTTAACCACAGGCGAAGCCTTACCGGCTGAACGGCGAATCAATGCTTTTAAGCGTGCCACCAGCTCTTCACAATGAAAAGGTTTACTCAGATAATCATCGGCGCCCGCTTCCAGTCCTTCGACTTTATCCTGCCAACTATCACGTGCCGTTAAGATTAAAATCGGAAAGTCTCTCTGTTTTTTTCTGAGTCTGGTTATCAAGCTGATACCATCGAGTTTAGGCAAACCGATATCGATAATTGCCGCATCATAATTATATTCCACGCCTTGAAACAAGCCCGCTTCTCCATCCGCTGCCACATCAAGGGAATAGTTCAAGGCGGTTAACTGTTGCTTAAGATTATTCTGCAGCGCAATATCATCTTCGACTAAAAGTACTCTCATCTATCAGCTCCTGTTATGACTGCTTAATTTCTGCTGACGCGGCCGGTTTGAGCATCCACTGCGACATAAAATACCACGCCCTTTTTGGAAAGCAGTTTAACCAAGTAAGCAGGATGGCCATTAACCCGCCCGGATTGAACCTTGAGAACCTTACCTTGATATTGACGTTTTACTAATTGAATCGCCTGCTCACGGCTTGCCACCTTAAGTTGATTTGCCGTTGCGGCTGGCTCCGCCATATTCATGGAGCGGGCAGCAATAGTCGAGAGTTGTACCTTAGAGGCGCTTGCCATTAAAGGGAATAACAAACAAACCAGCAGAGTCAACAAAGAAGCTATTTTCATCAAGTATATCGCCTTTAGCTAAGTGTATTTTCAAGACAGTGATTACACCGTTAGTCTAATTAAGAAACAGCAAATTGTCATCCAAGTTAAGGGCTGCTTTAATATAATAAGATAATAAGCGATTGCAGATGAACGCTAACTGAATAAGAGGCTTTACCTGCGTGGCGCCATATCAGACCAGACAGCAAACTCATTCCCTGTTGTATCTGTAAAATGAAAACGCGAACCGCCGGGGAAAGCAAATACAGCTTTACTTATCGCACCGCCTGCCGCTGTAATTTTTTCCTGAGTGTGCAGCAGATCCTGACTATAAAAAACGATCAGTGCTCCGCCATTATCTACCGCAGAAGATTTATCGGAAAGATAAAAGCCGCCATTAAGGCCCGCATTGGTAAAGGCAGTATATTCCGGGCCGAAATCGTGAAACTGCCAATTGAACACAGTGGAAAAAAACTGCTTGGTTTTTTCTATATTGGAAGAAGGCAGCTCTACATAGTTAATTGTTTCATGAATATTCATA
>JBFGZH010000302.1:0-3395 GCA_041586895.1 Psychromonas sp.
AGCCTGTCATTTTCCAAGCAGTAGAGTGATGGGGAATGAGTAAATAGTAATGACTAACTAATTACTGTTCACTGATAACTCATAACTAAATGTTCAAATGTTTCACATGAAACAAAAAAGCCCAGTATAAACTGAGCTTTTTGATAGTCATTTCCTGCTGAAGCAGGAAAATTATTAATCGCTTATAACACTGACACGTCAGCAACCTGTAAAAACAGATTACGTAAACGATTTAAAATTGCTAAACGGTTTTGTTTTACCGCCTCATCTTCAGCCATCACCATCACATTATCAAAGAAAGCGTCCACCGGGGTCTGCAGGCTGGCTAACTCGAACAGGGCAGCTTCATAGTCACCGGCAGCAAAAAGCGGGCTCAACTTGCTTTCCAGGCTGGCTAACTTATCAGCTAATGCTTTCTCGGCATCCTCCTGAAGCAGTGCCGTGTCGACATCGGCATTGATAGTGCCTTTTACCTTGGCCAGAATATTGCTGATACGTTTATTGGCAGCAGCAATGGGCTCGGCTTCGGGCAGTTGATGGAACTTGGCAACGGCCTGAATACGTTTTTCAAAATCAAGCGGCTTAGTCGGACGACGATCCAGTACCGACTGAATCAGCTCAACCGAGAAACCATTTGCCTGATAAGCGGCACGGAAACGGGCAAAGAGGAAATCAACCACATCCTGAACAACATTTTCATTAGTTAATTTACTGCCGTACTGGGCTTTCGCAATCTCAGCTAATTCGACAATATCTAAGTGTAGATCTTTTTCGGTAATAATACGTAATAAACCAATCGCGGCACGGCGCAGAGCAAAGGGGTCTTTATCGCCCTTAGGTGCCTGTCCGATACCAAAGATACCGACTAAAGTATCAAGTTTATCCGCCAGCGCAACCGCACAGGCCACTAATGATGTCGGCAGTTTATCACCGGCAAAACGCGGCAGGTATTGCTCGTTTAAAGCGATCGCAACTTCCTGCTCTTCACCGTCATGCTGTGCGTAGTACATGCCCATCACACCCTGCACACCCGGGAATTCCATCACCATTTCCGTCATCAGATCGGTTTTCGATAACAGACCGGCACGCATTGCATGCTTAGTATCCGCCTTGATCTGCAGGGCAATATCTTCGGCAACATTGGCAATACGCTCAGACTTCTCTTTTAAGGTACCCAGCTGCTTTTGGAATAAAACCGTAGATAAAGACTCTAAACGGCTTGCCAGGGTGCGTTTCTTATCCGTTTCAAAGAAGAACTCCGCATCCGCCAGACGCGGGCGAACAACTTTCTCATTGCCGGTGATGACCTGCTCAGGATCACGACTGACAATATTAGACACAAAAATAAAACGCGGTAGCAACTGGCCTTCTTTATCCAATACCGGGAAATATTTCTGATTGTCTTTCATGGTGTAGATCAGCGCTTCAGAAGGTACATTCAAGAACTTCTTCTCAAATGATCCGACTAGCGTCACCGGCCATTCAACTAATGAGGTAACCTCTTCTAAAAGCTCCTCATCAATCGCAGCAACCCCTTTTTCATGGGCAGCAGCCGCTTCAACCTGATCACGAATAATCGCTTTACGGCGCTCATAATCAGCAATGACTTTACCGCTATCATCTAATAATTCTTCATATTGATCGGCATGCTCAAGCGTCAGCTCGGCTGCACCGAGAAAACGGTGACCACGGATAACACGATCCGATGCCACGCCTAACAGTTCACCTTGTAATAACTGTGCACCAAATAACATACAAACGGTATGTACAGGACGAATAAACTGTGTGCTGCTCGCTCCCCAGCGCATCGGCTTGGGAATAGGTAACTTATTCAGCGCGCGGGCTGCAATTTCAGGGATTAACTGTGCAACGCTTTGACCTTTAACTTGCGACTTAAACAGCAGCCATTCACCTTTGTCGGTGACCAGCCTTTCCGCCTGCTCAACCGTGATACCATTAGAGCGCGCCCAGCCTTGCGCGGCTTTGGTCGCCTGGCCTTGTTCATCAAAGGCGACATTGACGGCAGGTCCGCGTTTTTCAACGATTTTATCTGCCTGCGCCGGGCTTAAATCAGTAACAATCAGTGCCAGACGGCGCGGCGATGCTAACCAGCGTACCTTGCTAAATGCCAGCTCGGCTTTAATTAATTCTGCTTCAACGTTACTTGCAAAAGACTCAGCAAGTTTACGTAATGATTTTGGCGGTAACTCTTCGGTTCCCAGTTCAATCAGTAAATTTTCTTGTGACATGCAACTTGCCTCTATTTATCTTGTGTTTTACAAAGTGGGAAACCAAGTGCTTCACGCGCTGCGTAATAGGCTTCAGCCACTGCTTTTGATAATGTCCGTACGCGTAGAATATAACGTTGACGTTCGGTCACAGAGATAGCATGACGCGCATCGAGCAGGTTGAATACATGAGAAGCTTTCATCACCTGCTCATAGGCAGGAAGAGGCAGACCCGCTTCGATTAGTTTCTGACTGTCTTTTTCACACTGCTCAAACTGTGCAAACAGCGCAGCGACGTCGGCATGTTCAAAGTTATAAGCAGACTGCTCAACTTCATTCTGATGGAAGATATCACCGTAAGTCACTTTGCCCATCGGACCATCTGTCCAGACAAGGTCATAAATACTTTCCACGCCCTGCACATACATAGCAATACGCTCAAGACCATAGGTGATTTCGCCGGTAACAGGAGTACATTCTAAACCTCCCACCTGCTGGAAGTAGGTAAACTGCGTGACTTCCATACCGTTTAACCAGATTTCCCAGCCAAGGCCCCATGCGCCGAGTGTCGGTGACTCCCAGTTATCTTCCACAAAGCGGATATCATGAATCGAGGTGTCGATACCAATCTCTTCCAGTGACTGTAAGTACAGCTCCTGAATATTTTTCGGCGAAGGTTTTAAAACCACCTGAAATTGATAATAGTGCTGTAGACGGTTAGGGTTTTCACCATAACGGCCATCGGTAGGACGGCGACATGGCTGTACATAGGCACTGCTCATCGGCTCAGGACCAATTGAACGTAAGAATGTCTGCGGATGGAATGTACCTGCACCCACTTCCATATCGAGCGGCTGAACGATGGCACAACCTTGACGAGCCCAGAAATCTTGCAGTGCAAGAATTAGCCCTTGGAATGTTTTTGTATCGAATTTTTGCATGATTTCGGCTTCGAGTTGATTAGAAAAAAATGAACTCTATTATACCTATTGAAGGGCATTATACCAATGGCAATCAGTGACATGAGGCAAGAAGAAGGGCAGCTGGAAAAATAAGATTGAATAACGTTAATAGCCGTTATTCTTTTCATCAACAAATAGAAAATATGGCAAGCTTGAGACAGCAACAGCAGCAATTAATTTAAAAAAAAAGCGACCCTAAGGTCGC
>JBFGZH010000303.1:0-3379 GCA_041586895.1 Psychromonas sp.
AATCAGCACAGACTGCGACAATGATACGCTGCTTGCCATTGTTGAGCCTGTCGGCCCGACCTGCCACCTGGGTACTGAAAGCTGTTTCAAGGGTGATCTGCAACCGGCATTAACCTTTATTGCTGATCTGGAAAAAGTGATTGCCGGCCGTAAAGGTGCGGATCCGCAAAGCAGCTATACGGCAAGCCTCTATGCCCGCGGCACTAAACGCATCTCGCAGAAAGTCGGTGAAGAAGGCGTGGAAGTGGCCTTAGCAGCAATGGCGCAGGATATGGATGAGCTGACCTGTGAAAGTGCTGACTTATTATATCACCTGACTGTACTGCTGCAGAATGAAGGGCTAAGCCTGGCTGATATCGCCGCAAAACTGCAGGAACGCCATAGCAAGTAAGCTGACGTTTTGATTTCACTATAAGAAAGAAGGTGAAACAAATGTTCACTTTCTTTCTTATATTTAATAGGTTAGCAAATCACAGCAGCGACTGATAAAAGACATAAAAGTCAGCGCACTGCCCATTTACGGCAACAAGCCACTTTTAATCCGTCCTCAATTTTTCCATCGCGCGCCAAATTGCCTGCGACTCTATCGGCGTAAGCTCAACGCCATATTCACGCGCTATGACCTTAACCAGCTCATTTTCTGTTTTCGGTTCGCTATTTACCCGCTTTAACAGGCCTGTAATATCTTCGACAACCGCCCAGGGAAAGGTCAGCCAACGCCACTGCTGTAATTTTTTGGCATAGAAATCCGGTGCAAAAGAAGAAACCTGTTTATAAAACAGGCATGCTGTTTTCACTTCTGAAGGCTTACCGCGGCAGTAGACATGTTGTACGGCCACCTCGAAGGTGTCACCGCTGTCGCAGAGATCATCGACAATTAAGATCCGCTTTGCATTGATATCAGCCGTCAGCGGGTAGCAGACCTGAGCCGCCTGATGGTGTTGCGTTTTCTGATAATGCTCGATTTTAATTGATGTTAAATTAAACTGGCCGAGCATATCTGACAATACCCGCCCCGGCATCCATCCACCCCGGCCAATGGCAATAATAAGATCCGGCTGATAAGCGGAAGCAGTGATCGTCTCGGCCAATTGATTACAGAGCTCATAAAAAAGACTCCAACTAACAAAGTTACAGGCTATCTTGCTCATAGCAACCTCAGAATATAGCGTTTTTCAACTACTCTACCTATTATAGCCGCCATCCCTTTTATAGCTGCTACTATTTAATTTACCCATCATTGTTTATGTTGAAGTAATACAGCGTTTTTTAAAACCCTCTATGCGAGTCAACTTTAGGAAGGAGTCATTGCATGAAAAAGATCATTACCCTCACGCTAAACCCGGCATTGGATTGTGCATCGACCACGCCTCGTATTATTGCTGACGGCAAACTGCGCTGCTCGACGCCTGTTTTTGAACCCGGGGGTGGCGGCATTAATGTTTCCCGTGCCATCTATAAGCTGGGCGGAAATTCCATTGCCATTTATCCGGCCGGAGGATCATCGGGCGAGCAATTAACGCAGCTGCTAACGGCAGAGGGGATCTCGGCGGCCCCCTTGCCCTGTTCGCAATGGACAAGGCAGAATTTAAATGTCGTCACCACCCATGACAATGCTCAATATCGATTTATTATGCCCGGTGCTGTGCTTTCCAGTAAAGAGCAGGCGGCATTGCTGGACTTGCTTCGCCACCATCAAGATGCGCACTATTGCGTCATTAGCGGCAGTATACCGGACAAGATGCCGGGTGATATCGTTGGCGATGTGATTGATTTTTGTCAGCAGCATGCCATTAAAGTTATTTATGACGGCTCAGGCGCCGCATTGGCTCGAGCCGTTAACAAGGGCGGGTTATATTTAATCAAGCCTAATGCCAATGAATTAGCTTTGTTAACCGATTCTGAGCTTATTGAGCCGGCTGAGCTGGAGGAGAAAGCCAAGCAGATTATTAACGCAGGCAAAGCGCAGGTCGTACTGGTGTCACTCGGACCGCAGGGTGCATTATTAGTCACGGAAGATATTTGCGAGCAGATTGTACCTCCCCGCGTACAAAAAAACAGTACTGTGGGTGCCGGTGATAGTATGGTCGGTGCAACCGTCCTGGCATTAGCCAATGGCCGTTCAATCAGGAAGGCAGCAAGGCGGGGAGTTGCCGCAGGAACAGCGGCAACCATGAATCATGGCAGCGAATTGTGCAGAGCAAAGGATGTTGAGCGCATTTACTCCTGGATATCGAAAAAATATCCAGTCAGAGATTAACAGCGCTATGCGCTTAACTCAGCTACAAATAATCCATGGGGCCAGGGGATAATTTAACTTTACCCTGGCCCCATGGGTATCAAAAGCATCAGCTAATCAATGGTCTTGATTGCCGTGGGGCCGTTAACGAAAATCGCTAGAGGTCATTCCCTGTTAATGATAAATTGTAATGGCTTCAATCACCACTTATCAGCTATTGGAAAGACCATGAAATTAACCCCTGAAATATTACTTAGTGCCATTAATGAATACAGCCATTTACCCGACAAAAACAAACAATTAACAAAACAACAGATTGCGTGGTTTGCAGATCCCGAAAATGTGTTTTTAATGATTTTTATCGCACTTACAGCCCCCGAAGAACTTGCCGGGCAAATAAAAGAGAGTATTCATCCTTGGGTTGAAACGGCGATAGCAGAGCTTAAGAAGACGCTTTCACAATTACCCGCACAAGCTAAAGTACAGGTAGAAGAAGTCATTGATGAGATATTAACTCAGGCACAGCAACACACTGCGGCGAACCAACAATGGTTATCTCTGGTGCTGACAGCGCTTAAGAAGAACCAGTTTAATATCCAAACAGATACCAGCAACATAATCCCCATTAACCCGGCAGAGCAGCTAACAGAGCGTCCAGAGCTTAAAAAAATTATCGCGCAAACGGGCATCAATTCAGCTATTGAGTTTATTGAGTTATTTACAGAAAACTTTACGCTCATACCTGCTGATGCTTTACCACCATTGCTTAGCGAACTGGCTCCCTATTCCTGGGGAATAGATACCTTGTTATTACTCACTCAGTATCATGATCCAGCTGTTGCCCTTGCCAGCGCACAAAGGCTTAATCACTACGCCGCAAAAGAATGGTCGCAATTATCCAATCAACAACTATTAAACCTATGTGTGCGCTTTAACCGTCACCCCGCTATTACGCCGTATTTCAAGAGCTGGAAAAAACACGCCATGCGCTACGGCAAAGCCCATGAAGCAGTACAGATTAATGAGCTATACCTTACCCATATTGACGGCAACGACTGTGCCAGCTTAATGCTCAGCATCACCAGCAACGGAAAAGAAAGTCATTTCAGTGCCCTGCTTGATGGCAAATCAGGGATTCGT
>JBFGZH010000304.1:0-3377 GCA_041586895.1 Psychromonas sp.
CCCCTCCCCGAGGGGGTCGCCGCGGCCGTTCCTCCCGCTGGCGGCGGCGCCATTCCGGGAGCAGCGGCGCGAGCTCCTCCTCCAGCGCCTCGGAGACGTGCCCTCGGGCATCCAGCTGGACAACTGCCTGCTCTGCAAGGTCTTCAAGGGTAATAATGCCCTTACTTGCAAGTACAAAAGCCAAGTGTGCTTCCAGGCCTTCAAGCGCTAACAGATCTTCAGCGGGTTTAGCTCCTTCTAAACTTTCTTCCTCAGCCAGTGCTTTGGTGGCTAGAATATCTTTAGCGCGAGTACGCAGCTCTTCAACAATAGTTTCGTCTAAGCCGTCAATTTCCAGCAGTTCATTAATGGGTACATAAGCTATCTCTTCTAAAGAGCTAAAGCCCTCTTCAACCAATACACCGGCAAATTCTTCATCTATCTCTAATGATTGTGTAAACAGGTTGATCACGCTGTCTGCTTCTGCCTGATGTTTAGCCTGTAGTTCAGCAACCGTCATCACATTCAGCTCCCAACCTGTCAGTTGTGATGCCAGACGGATATTTTGACCGTTACGGCCAATGGCTTGTGCCAGGTTATCTTCTTCTACCGCGATATCCATGCTGTGAGAATCTTCATCAACCACAATAGACGCCACTTCAGCGGGTGCCATCGCATTGATAGCAAATTGTGCCGGATTTTCATCCCACATAATAATATCTACACGTTCGCCGCCTAACTCGCTGGAGACAGCCTGCACACGTGCACCACGCATCCCGACACAGGCACCGATAGGATCGATACGCTGATCATTTGATTTCACTGCAATTTTAGCGCGAGAACCAGGATCGCGGGCCGCGCCCATCAGATCAATCATCTCTTCGGCGATTTCCGGTACTTCCAGACGGAACAGTTCGATTAACATCTCCGGCTGAGTACGGGTAACAAAAAGCTGTGCGCCACGCGCTTCAGGGCGAACGGCATAAAGCAGACCACGCAGACGGTCACCCGGACGGAAGTTTTCACGCGGTAGCATCTCATCACGGAAAATAACCGCTTCGGCATTATTGCCTAAGTCCAGTAAAATGTTATCACGATTCATGCGCTTTACCACACCCGTGATTAATTCACCTTCCTGCTCGGCATATTGCTCAACCACCTGAGCGCGTTCCGCTTCACGGACCTTCTGAACAATAACCTGTTTTGCTGTTTGTGTGGTAATACGGTCAAAGGTTACTGACTCAATTTCATCTTCGATGAACTCACCCACTTTAATGTCCGGGTTATCGTAAACAGCGGCTTCATAAGTCATCTCTTTACAAGGGTTTTCCATTTCCGCATCGCTTTCCAGTACTAGCCAGCGACGGAAGGTTTCAAACTCACCCGTATCACGGTCGATATCGACACGGACTTCAATATCACTTTCATATTTCTTTTTAGTTGCAATTGCCAGTGCGCTTTCTAATGCTTCAAAAATTGCTTCGCGGGGAAGACCTTTTTCGTTAGATACTGCTTCAACGACAAGTAAAATCTCTTTGTTCATCTATAATCGCCTTAATTAATCAAATTTTGGAACTATATTCGCTTTCTGGATATTGCTCAGAGCAAAGCGCTCTTCTGTACCATTAACGTTTACAGAAATTATTTCACCGTCAACAGAAGCAATAACGCCTTTCCATTTGCGACGGTTTTGAATTGGCATTCTTAATTGCAGACGCACCTCTTCACCAATAAAAGCCTGGTAGTGTGCAGCTGAAAAAAGAGGACGCTCTAAACCTGGAGATGAAACCTCAAGTGTATATTCGTTACTGATCGGATCTTCAACATCCATAATTGCACTAATCTGTCTGCTTACTGCAGCACAGTCATCAACTAATATGCCAGCTTCCTGATCAATATAAACACGCAGTGTTGAATGTTTACCTGCTCGAATATATTCGATACCGACTAATTCATAGCCAAGATCTTCTACACATGGTGTTAACATTTCAGTTAAACGTTGTTCTAAACTTGCCAAATCTATCCCCTATCAGAAACAAAAAAAGGGCATATAGCCCTATTTAATTAACAACTTATGTTTGTAAAAACAAACATAAGTTGTCATATCAAGAAGTCGAAAAAACAGGTTTTCAACTTCGCAAATAACAAAAAAGCCCCAATAAATTGGAGCTTCATTCATTGTGTCCGATCAATCAGACATAACAGGCTGTTCTAATAAGCTCTGTTGAATTATGCTGATTATATCGGCTTTGCTGTTTCTAAGCAATCGCTATTATCAACAATAATAAAAATTGGTGCGGATAGAGAGACTTGAACTCTCACGACCGAAGTCATAGCCCCCTCAAGGCTACGTGTCTACCAATTCCACCATATCCGCATTTTTTATTTATTCTGGAATCTGATTTGAAGTATCTACTTCTTCAACAACAGCTTCAGCTGGCTGCTCAATAGTAAGGTCTGAAAATGCTTCATCAGCTGAGACCTTATTTGTTGAAAGATTACCTAACACCAGGCTTAGGACAAAAAAGGTAATAGCCAAAATAGCAGTTGTACGGGTCATAAAGTTACCCGCCCCACTTGCACCAAACACTGTATTGGAAGCACCTGAGCCAAATGAAGCGCCCATGCCTGCTCCTTTACCTTGCTGGATTAAAACAAATCCAATTAAGATAATAGCAACAATTAAATAAACAACTAACAGTATTTCATACATAAGGATATATACCCGATTTACCAGAAAAATTCTTTATGCTTCACTTAAGAAGCTGGCGAATCTTACCCAAAAGAAACTCAAACCACAAGCGAATATGCAGACAATTTAGCGCTTTTCCGCAACAAGTCATCCAAGTGCGGAAAATTCGTACAAAAAGCGCAATTCTTACCGCCGCTCAGGATTATACTTTCACCTTATCTGCAATCGCCTGCGCATAACCCAGCACCACTTCTTCTTCAGCATCGGCTTCGACCATCACCCTAAATACCGGCTCAGTCCCTGATTTGCGTAATAATACGCGGCCGCGTTCGCCCAATAGCTGTTCAATACGCTGGCATTCAGCCAGCACATCCTGGTCTTCCAACGGGTCAATGGCACTATTAAAACGCACATTGAGCAGTATCTGCGGATATTTTTTCATACCCTGGCGCAAATCCTGCAGCGTCATTCGGCTGCCCTGCATCGCAGCAATCACCTGCAGGCCGGAAACAATACCATCGCCTGTCGGTAAATGCTCGGAGCAGATTACGTGACCGGAATTTTCTGCCCCCAGCAGCCAGTTGTTTTTGTGCATCAATTCCATAACATGGCGGTCACCCACATCAGAACGCTCAAAAGGAATTCCCAGAGTTTTCAGTGCCTGCTCCAAGCCAAGATTGGACATTTTTGTACCAACAACGCCGCC
>JBFGZH010000305.1:0-3377 GCA_041586895.1 Psychromonas sp.
GTTTAATTTTCAGCGACAAACTCGGCGGTTGCCTGCAGCAGATCCGGATATAAAATAAAGAACTGCTCCGATAATAACTCATAATGGTTGTGCAGTGTCTGCCCGGTATCCGCTAAGGGTGCCATTCTCGGGCTTCGCGACGCCATACGCTGCAGGCCAAAGATAATATTTTCCAGCCTGGCATAACTTTCCAGCCATTTATCCTGCCACACCCGTTGCGACACTTTTTGAAAACGCTCTGGCAGCGCATTTTTCTCTATACGGCTTTCTGCAGCTATTTGCCGTTGTGCTCGCCGGCAAAAATCAGCCAACGGTAAGGGGGCAAACTCCCGCCAATGTTTAGCCAGGCAGTGATCCCAGAACATATCTAAAGTAATAGGCGAAAAGCGCCGTAACGGCTGAGGAAAAAGCGGTTTCAGTGCTTTAACAACCTGATGCTGATCGGTATAACTGTCGACAAAACGATGCAGGCGAATCCCCTGCACAATCTCAATGCCAAACTGACCAGCTGGATCGCCTTTAACAAAATCCCCCAGAAAATTACCGACAAAACTGCTATTCGTCGCTGAAGCGATATGTAAGTGTGCAAGAAAGTTCATAGCCGGACCTAATTAATAGAGTCAGATCAGGATAATTTTTATTGCGCCGAAAAGAAAGCGTTAAAATGAATTATGCCTATTGCAGGTCATTAACACTGACAATACGGCAACTGCTATACTGAGTAGAAATTTAAATGGGTTATTAGACCATGGAAATTATATTTTTAGGCACTTCCGCCGGAACACCGACAAAATCAAGAAATGTCTCAGCCATCGCGGTCAAAAAAGCGCACAGCAAATTGTGGCATCTGATCGACTGCGGTGAAGCAACGCAGCAGCAGATTCTGCAGACAAAACTCAGTTTACATCAGCTTGAGTCGATCTTAATTACCCATGTCCATGGCGATCATTGCTATGGATTGCCCGGATTGTTAGCCAGTGCCTCTCTAGCAGGCAGAACCTCCCCCCTGACTATCATCGCACCCGCTCCCATAGAGGATTTTATTGAAAATGCACAGCGCATTGCCAGCGCCAGTTTATCTTATAGAATAAATTTTATCCGCGCCGAAGAATGCCGGGCCTATACAGGCGGCCATGATTTCAATATTGAGCTTGTCGCGCTGTCTCACTGCGTACCCTGCTACGCCTATGTTTTTTGCGAGAAGGGAATTCCAGGTAAATTAAATATAGCGAAACTGCAGCAGGACGGTATTGAAGCCGGCCCCATCTGGGGAGAAATATATCAGGGTATCAATCAGAGGCTGTCTGATGGCAGAAAAATCAATGCTGCTGACTATATCCTGGCGGGCAGGAAGCCAAGAAAAATTATTGTTGCCGGGGATAATGACACGCCGGCTCAGTTAAGCGCTGCGGCGAGAACGGCTGACCTGCTTGTACATGAAGCCACCTATACCAGAGATGTCGCCTTAAGGGTCGGCAAAGCAGCACAACATAGCACAGCAGAAATAGTCGCTCAGTTTGCCGAGTCGGTGGCGCTGAAAAATCTTATTCTCAGCCATTTTAGCCCCCGCTATGTGAATAACAGTAATGCATCGCCGTGCATTGCCGATCTTGCCGATGAAGCGAGACAGCACTACAGCGGCAAGCTGTTTTTAGCCAATGACTTTGATCATTACCTGTTAAAGCCAAACGGAGAGTTGCTGCTGGCTTGGCAACGAACAGCTATCTGAAGTAACAGGCTTGCCATCTTAAGCTTTGTTGTTGGTGCGTTTTTGCAGCCCAATAAAACGATGCACTACTTATACATAGCCGAGTAATCGTCGATATAGCTTTCCCAGACCGGTGGTGTACCAATAAGCTCCTGAACGGTTTCAATAAACAGCTTTACCAGAGAAGTTTGATTTCTATGCGGATACATTGCATAAAGCCCTCCGGCATCATCGGCTAATCGATAATTACTCAGCAGAGGCACCAGCCCCATCTCTTTGATATTTTTCTTCAGTGCCGACAGCACTATGACGCTATAGCCTAAGCCGGCCTGCACGGCATCGAGCAAGGCATCGATATCATTACTCTTATACCTGCCCGACATATTATATTTTTTCATCGTATTGCTGCCGGGTGCCTCACTTATCTCTATCTTATTCAGCGTAAACTCACCATTAGCATAGATAACAGCCGGCAGCCTGGCAAGCTCTTCAGGTGTCTGTGGTTGACCATATTGTTCAATAAACTCCTTAGAAGCAAGAATAGCAAAGCTTCTTGGCGCTAATTTTTTTGCTATTAGGCCGGAGTCTTTTGGCTCTGCTATTCTAAAAGCAATATCAAATTTATCGCCAATAATATCCGAGCGCCGATCATCAAGCATCAGCTCGATATAGGTTTGCGGATATTTATTCATAAAGATGTTAATTGCTTTTTGAATATATAAAAGCCCAGTGGAAACCGGGCAGGTGATGCGAATCAGCCCCTTAGGCTCAGAATGAAAGGACTCAGCCAGTCTCTGCGTATCGGCGAGTACATCACGAACCGTTTCCGCCTGTTTTAATATCTCTTTTCCAGCATCGGTAAGGGACAGCGAACGTGTCGAGCGGTTAAGCAGGCGCACCCCTAAGTTATCCTCGAGGATCTTAATCTGCTTAGAGATAACGGAGCGATCAATATTACGCAGATCTGCCGCCTTCGCAAATGAGCCCTGCTGAATAATATCCAGAAAAAGCCCCTGTCTAGTCGCCATATCCATAAACAAACCCTTTTTACCCTGTGTGAAGGTAAATATTACCTGCAGGTAAGTAAATCAGCGACAACATCAGCACAAAATTATTAAGCAGGCCAGTTAAGAATAGATGACGCCGAGTATTTAACCTGCAGCCAGCCGAACTGTTTGCTCACTATTTATAGCGATATGCCGTTCGAACATCCACCAGGCATTGAGACCTGCAAGCAAATTGGCAAGCGTTGCCGCAATCACTATCTGGGCAATTTCCGCACTTTGTGCGCTCAGGTAAATCGCAGGAATATAAAGCACAAATAATCTGACAAAGGAAAGCAGCAGGGCTTTTTTCGCTACGCCAAGCGCATTGAAGGCCGAGATAATCACCATGCATAACCCCAGCGGCCCATAACTGAAAGGCAGCAGTAATAAAGAGAAATGCAGCCACTCCTGAAGCTGCGTTTCACTGCTGATAACAGGCACCAGTAAGTCAGCACAGGCAAATATCAGGCAGGCAATGGCAAAGTGGAAGAGCAGCAGAAACTTTGCCGTCGTGCGCAAAAGAGAGGCGATATTATCCACCTTGCCTTCGCCGAGGTAACGGCCAATAAGCGGAGGAATCGACATGGTCAGGGAAAGTGACACGACAAGCAGAAAAGTTTCCA
>JBFGZH010000306.1:0-3330 GCA_041586895.1 Psychromonas sp.
GCCTTTTTACCATCGATAATACGTGTGTCGAGGTGAGGGACGGACATTGGTGGAGCACCTTTTGGGGCTTTTCCATAGACTTTAGCATGGTGTTTTTCGACCACTTCAGGAATAGTACAGACTAACCATTGTCCACTGACGGGGAAGCCGCCATAGCCTTGACCTTCCGGAATACCCGATTTTCGTAACAGCGGTAAAGAACCGCCTCCGGCACCAAGAAAAACAAATCGCGCATTAAAATATTGATGCGCGCCACCGGTTTTATTTTTAGCTCTGACTCGCCAACGTTTATCAGCCTGTTGATCAATATGGGTAACACAGTGTTGAACCAGAATTTCGAAATTTCCCATTTCCTGCAGGCCGGTCAACATATCACGCGTCAAGGCGCCGTAATTAACATCTGAGCCATAACGTACTCGAGAGCCGGCAACCTTTTCCTTTGGATTCCGGCCCTCCATCACTAATGGCATCCATTTTTTCAAGACGTCAGGGTCTTCACTGTATTCCATCGCCGAAAATAGAGGGTGGGCACTTAATGTTTCATAGCGTTTACGCAAAAAGGCGACGTTTTTCTCTCCACTCACGAAACTTTGATGGGGGGCCTGGTTAATAAAATGCGAAGGGCTAGGTAAGATCTTTTTATCTACTAAATGGGACCAGAACTGTAACGACTCTTCAAAAGCTGCGTTGATAGAAAAAGCTTTCGTGGTATCAATGCTACCATCAGGCTTTTCAGGCGTGTAATTGAGTTCACAATAAGCTGCATGTCCGGTTCCTGCATTATTCCAGCCATCACTACTTTCAATGGCAACATCAGGTAGGCGCTCTATCATCGCTATTTTCATACTCGGGTCTAACTGTTTTAATATGATACCTAAGGTCGTGCTCATAATGCCTGCACCCACCAATAGTATATCTACATCTTTTTCGTTGACCGTATTTTCATTCATCGCAATTATTCCCATTTAAATGTTAGTGGTATGTTAAGGAAATGTAAGCTTGCTGTCCATATTGTATTTTAAGTATTCGAAAAGGCTTGAATGGTCAGCATGGCTAAGCCTGTGATCTTAGGGAAAGTAAAATATTGGCAATCTATGGCCTGCTATAATAGATAATTGCAAGGCTGATAGGGATAATCAGTTTCAATAAGTTAAGCCGGAGAATGTCATGAGTCTATCGAAAACAGATTTACGCTTTGTTGACAAGCGAGAAAGGCTTACTAAGCATTGGCCAGTAGTTGCTGTCGGCATTTTGCTGATGCTTGCTGCGCTGGCCTGTTGGTTGTGGTGGAAGACACCCTATCTGATCAACCCGTGGGCTGTGAGCGTGAGTCTGGAAAACGGCACTCTGCCCGAATCTACTCTAGTTCTTATGGCCTTTATGTTGCCGATAGTGATGTTGATGTTTTTGCTATTTGCCAGTGCCGTGGTGGTGCTGTTATTTGCGGGATTCTCCAACGAACGCAGACTGATTCAGCTGCTTAGACGAGAAGGGAAGAATCCTGCCAATAAATAGGGCGCTATAGGAAATAGATGGGTTTTTCATTGTTATTTAAGAGCATCCGTCTGACTAGATCCAATGCTCTTGCCATCACCATCTGTTGAAAATAGTGCCTGTTACCTTTAATGCAGAAATATTGACTGAACATCTGCTCTTTGGTTCCCCATGCGATCCATACCGAGCCAACAGGTTTCTCCTGTGAACCGCCACTCGGGCCGGCGATACCGGAAACGGCAATACTGATATCTGCACCAGCTTGCTGTAATGCGCCCTGTGCCATGGCGATCACTGTTTCTTCACTTACTGCCCCGCATTGTTCAAGGATGGCCGGGTCAACGGCAAGTATTTTGTGCTTCATCGCATTTGAATAGGTAATAAACCCGGCTTCAAAGACCTCACTGGCTCCTGATACCTTGGTTAGTTCACTGGCGATGAGTCCGCCCGTGCATGACTCAGCCAGGGTTATTTTTAAATTTTGTTGTTGGCATAAATTCAATACGTGCTCAGCCAGTGTTTTTTCTTTGTCTGTTATCTGTGCAACGATATGGGCACCTAAAATAGCCTTTAACTTATTTATTACTTCATTTTTAATGGCAGTATGCTGTTTATTCTCGATAGTGAGTTTTAGTTCAAGTGTCGGTATTCCGGCACGAAAACCCAATTCGACTTCATCTGGCCAGTTCGGAATTGCATTTTCGATAAGCGTTTGTAAGGTCGACTCTCCCAGACCAAACACTTGAAAGCGAGTGATATCCATTTCACCATTGAGGTTCATTGTTTTTTGCAGTAGCGGCTGTATTTGTTGATCGAGCATGGTTTGCAGTTCATGCGGAACTCCCGGGGTGCAAATTATCAGGCAGCCGTTGAGTGTTAAGGAAAAGCCCACGGCACTGCCGACACTATTGGCAACAAGAGTGCAATTTTCAGGGAGTAATGTTTGTTTAAGATTGGATTTGTTGAGCACTGCTGCACGTGTTTTACACCATTTCTGCAGATGCGCCAATGCGTCAGGGTGTTGCTTTATCGGTAAATTGGCAGCCAAAGCAAGAGCTTGAGCGGTTAAGTCATCGCTGGTGGGGCCTAAACCTCCGTTGATAATTAACAGGTCAGCGCAACGGCTTATAGTTTTTATTTCTGTAACCAGTAAATTCAAGTCGTCTGCCACTGTTACTTTTTTCTGTATTTTTATGCCTAATGTTTTAAAACTTTGGGCGACCATTGCTGAATTACTGTCAACAATATCTCCGTTCATTAATTCGTTGCCGGTAAGCAGTAGTTGTACATGAGCTGTAGACATTAAAATAATTCCTGAGCAATTAAATGATTAGCCTACTGTAAAACAACTATTGTTGTCCACACAGCTTTCCAGCTTCTGAGCAGGAAAGCTGTGAATCCTGCGAAGTAGCTCTATAAATGGTTAACTATGAGGAGGTTAACGGGTAAAAACCCAATTACAATTGCTGATTGTCTGTTTTAAATCATAAGAGAATTATTTGATTTTTTGTATGCTTGTTTAAAATATACAAGGAGCAATCATTATGAATACATGCGGACAATGCAAACAGTTTACGAGAAAGCCGGAAAATCAAAAGGATCTATGTAGCGCATGGGGGCAACCGACGACAGCAAAAAGGTTAGCCTGTGATTTTTTCTTCCCTAAAAAGCCAATTCGTTGCGATCGTAACTAATTGTTGCCGCTTTTAGCTAAACGTTATGCGTAGTTTATAAGCATCAAGGAGCAGAAAGTGATTTTCTATAAAAAACGCAGGAAATATAAATACAATCTCCACTCCGACCTTGAATACCAAACCGGGATGGAAGTCGATACAC
>JBFGZH010000307.1:0-3326 GCA_041586895.1 Psychromonas sp.
CCGCTGCATCTGCGTGGTTACCGTACTATTGCCGGTGAAGCGCCGCTGCGGGAAACGCTGGCGGCGGGTATTATTAAACGCAGTGGCTGGAAGGGCGAAGCCCTGCTCGATCCTATGTGTGGCTCAGGTACTCTGATTATTGAAGCGGCGATGATGGCGCTGAATATTGCACCGGGCTCACTGCGCCAGAGATTTGGTTTTGAAAACTGGAAGCAACACGATGAGGAATGCTGGAAAACCTTAAAAACATCGGCACAGGTTTATGCTAAACGCGCCGTTAATAAGTGTGAAAGCCGTTTTTATGCCTCTGACCTCAGCAAAGATATGATTGCCATTGCCCGAAAAAATGCCCAACGTGCCGGCGTGGCGGAGTTAATTGAATTTTCCGTTGCCGATGCCAGAAAAGTCATGCCGCCAGAAGAGCTGGAAACAGGCATGATCATCAGTAACCCGCCATACGGTGAACGTTTAGGCGGCTTCAGCGATACCGTTATCCTGTATACAGAATTGGGGCACCATTTTAAAGACGCCTTTGCCGGCTGGAACCTGGCTATGTTTGCCATGGATACCGAGCTGCTCAGCTGTTTAGGTATGCGTGCGGCGAAAAGTTTTAAATTCTTTAACGGACCGATTGAGTGTGTACTTAAAAATTACCGTATCTCGGCAAAACGTCCTGTTGCCAAAGCGCCAGCGGCAGAAATAGACAAAAACACTAATGAGCCTGTCAACCCGTGGACCATGGGCCGTGGCGAAGACAAATTTGAGATGGGTCAAGAGAGTGAATCTGAACTGGTCTTTAAAGAAGCGCAGCAGATCAAACCTGCTATCTATGCCGAAGCCTTTGCTAACCGCTTAAGTAAAAACCTGAAAAGATTAGAGAAATGGGCCAAGCGTGAAAACGTTGAGTGTTACCGTTTATATGATGCCGATCTGCCTGAATATAATGTCGCCATCGACCGTTACGCTGATTATCTGATTATTCAGGAGTATCGTGCGCCGAAAGAGATTGATGCGCAAAAAGTACGCCGCCGCTTCCTGGATATCGTATCGACGGTGCGTTATATGCTCGATTTGAGCGATGACAAGCTGGTCATTAAGGTGCGCGAGCGTCAGAAAGGGCGTCAGCAGTATGAAAAACTGGACTCGAAAAAACAGTCATTAGTGGTCCATGAAGGGCAGGCAAAACTGCTGGTCAATCTGCAGGATTATTTAGATACCGGACTGTTTTTAGATCACCGTCCAACGCGTCTGCGTATTGCCAAGATGGCGAAAGGCAAAGATTTCTTGAACCTGTTCTGTTATACCGCAACGGCATCTGTGCATGCCGCACTGGGTGGCGCCAAGTCGACCACCAGTGTCGATATGTCGAAAACCTATTTAGCCTGGGGTGAAGAGAATTTTGCGCTGAACGGCATTAAAGGTCAGCATGAATTTATTCAGCAGGACTGCATCAAGTGGCTGCAGCATGCCCATGAGATGTTTGATCTTATCTTTATCGATCCGCCGACATTCTCCAATTCCAAACGGATGAAAGATATCTTTGATGTCCAGGATGACCATGTTGAGTTACTCACCTCAGCCAGCCAGCGCCTCAATGAGAATGGCGAGATTATCTTCTCCAATAATAAACGCGGCTTTAAACTGGATATTGATGCCGTTAAAGCACTGGGTTTCTACGTTAAAGATATCAGCCAGGCCTCTATTCCGGAAGATTTCAAACGCAACAGTAAAATTCACCAGTGCTGGATTTTAACTAAGCATAACCAATAATTATTCAGCTGGCTGTTGCCGGCTGATAAGCAATTTCCCTTATTCTAAAAATTGATTTTATTCATTATTAGATGCAACAAAAAAGAGTATTGATGTGGCATTATTAACTTTACATAACGCAGAGCTGGCCTTTGGTGATAGCGCTTTATTAGATAAATCCAACCTGGTGATTGAAGCCAATGAACGGGTTTGTCTGGTGGGACGAAATGGTGCGGGTAAATCAACACTGCTCAAAGTATTAGACGGTCGTATTCAACTGGATGACGGCAGTTTGCTGATTAATAACGATGTTAAGGTGGCGCGTTTAGAGCAGGATCCGCCGACAGCAAGTTTAATGAGTGCTTATGAGTATGTTGCATCAGGAATGGAAAATGCGGGTGATGTGTTAAAAGCGTATCATCATCAGTTGCATGTTATTGCTGAAGACTGCAGTGAAAAAGCATTAAACAAATTACAAAAACTCCAAGAGCAGATAGATCAGTTAGATGCCTGGCAGTTAGATAGCAAAATCAATCAGATATTAGATCGTCTTGGTATTGACCCGGATACGACCCTAGATCAGTTATCGGGTGGCTGGTTGCGCAAGGTGGCACTGGCGAAAGCCTTAGTGAATGATCCGGATCTGCTGCTGCTGGATGAGCCGACCAACCATCTCGATGTCGGCACCATTGAGTGGCTGGAGCAGTTCTTAATGAGCTTTCAAGGCTCGATTGTCTTTATCAGCCATGACCGCGAATTTATCCGCCGTCTGGCAACCCGTATTATCGATATCGATCGTGGTAAATTAAGCTCCTGGCCGGGTGGTTATGACGACTATCTGGTTGCTAAAGAGGAAGCGCTGCGTGTTGAAGAGGAGCAGAATGCAGAATTTGATCGCAAGTTGGCGATTGAAGAGAAATGGATACGGCAGGGCATTAAAGCGCGTCGTACGCGTAACGAAGGACGGGTACGGGCGTTAAAAGCATTACGCAATGAACGTGCCGATCGGCAAAATGTGCAGGGCAAAGCAAAAATCAATATTGATGTTGCCAGCCGTTCAGGAAAGATCATCTTTGAAGCTGAAAACCTCGCTTATAGTTATGATGACTTATGTATTGTGCGCAACTTTTCTACCACTATTATGCGCGGCGATAAAATTGCGTTAGTGGGCAGAAATGGTTGTGGTAAGAGCACTTTATTAAAACTATTTTTAGATCAATTACAACCTGACAGCGGCACAGTGAAATGTGGCACTAAATTAGAAGTTGCTTATTTTGATCAATATCGTGACACCTTGGATCCTGAAAAATCGGTGATGGATAATCTGGCTGAGGGTAAACAGGAAGTGGAAGTGAACGGTGTAAAACGCCATGTACTTGGTTATCTGCAGGACTTCTTATTCCATCCGGTACGTGCGCGTACACCGGTAAAAGCCTTATCGGGTGGTGAAAAAAATCGCTTGTTGCTGGCGAAAATTTTCTTAAAACCCAATAATTTATTGATCCTTGACGAACCAACCAATGATCTTGATGTCGAAACCTTGGAATTATTAGAAGAGCTGCTGGCTAATTACCAGG
>JBFGZH010000308.1:0-3318 GCA_041586895.1 Psychromonas sp.
AACGCTGTGGGAGATGACGGCTCTGTGCCTGTTGTTTAACAACAGGCACAACCAGCATCGTTGAAAGCAGAAGAAACCAGCAGCCATGATCAGGTTTGCATAAGTGTTTCAGAACGGATAGTGGCAGGGGGATATTCCCGGCAATCAGCTTGCCGGGAATACTAAGTAAAGGCTTAGCCTGTATTACGCAGACCGGCGGCAATACCGGCAATGGTGACCATCAAGGCCTGGTCAATTACCGGGCAGACCTCTTCGTCTTCTTTACGGTAACGGGACAGCAGCTCAGCCTGTAACAGGTTAAGTGGATCCACATGATGGTTACGCAGTGAGATTGACTCTTTGATCCAAGGCTGATCCTGCATCAGTTTGTGATCCGGGATTAACTCTAATACCGTTTCGCGGGTCAGTTGCAGATTCTCACGTAAGCGCGCTCCCAGCGGCCATAGCTCTTTTGGCACAAGGCGCTCTTCATAGAATTTTGTCAGCTCTTCATCGGCCTTCAAAAATACCATTTCAAACATCTGCAGGCGGGTATGGAAGAAAGGCCAGTTCTGATACATTTCGCGTAACAGATCTTTTTTCCCTTCGGCAAGCATATTTTTAAGCGGCGTGCCTGCTCCTAACCATGCAGGTAGCATCAGACGGTTTTGGCTCCAGGCAAAAATCCATGGAATAGCACGCAGGCTTTCTACGCCACCATTAGGTTTACGTTTCGCCGGACGACTGCCCAGTGCCAGTTTACCCAGTTCGATTTCCGGTGTAGCGCTGCGGAAGTAAGGAACAAAATCCGCCTCTTCACGAATAAAGTGACGATATTCCTGGCAGGATTGCTCGGCAAACTGCTCCATTAAATCGCGCCATTCCTGTTTTGGTGCCGGTGGCGGCAGTAAATTTGCTTCTAAAACAGCTGCGGTATAAAGGTTTAAGCTTTGTATCGCGACTTTAGGCAGACCAAATTTAAAGCGGATCATTTCGCCTTGCTCAGTTACACGCAGGCCGCCTTTTAAAGAGCCTGGAGGTTGAGACAATAAGGCCTGATGTGCAGGTGCACCGCCACGGCCGATTGTGCCGCCTCGGCCGTGGAAGAGAACAAGTTTAATATCATTCTCTTCGCTGATTTTAACCAGTGCTTCCTGTGCCGTGTATTGTGCCCAGTTAGCGGCCATTACACCGGCATCTTTGGCGGAATCGGAGTAACCGATCATCACATGCTGTTCGCCGTTGATATAACCACGGTACCAGTCCACAGCAAAGAGACGCTCTATTACTTCTGCGGCATTATTTAAGTCATCCAGGGTCTCAAATAAAGGCGCCACTGGAATACGGAACGGGCAGCCTGTTTCTTTTAATAACAGTTGTACCGCCAATACATCGGATGCCTGGCGTGCCATGGAGATAATGTAAATACCTAAAGCCTGAGGATCGGTTTGCGCGACTACTCGACAGGTATCCAATACTTCCTGTACATCAGCAGAAGGCTGCCAGGATGTCGGAATAAGCGGGCGTTTGCTGTTTAGCTCTTGTAATAGGAAAGCCTGTTTATCCGCTTCATTCCAGGCATTGTAATCTCCCATGCCCAAATAACGTGTTAATTCAGATAAGGTCTCACCGTGACGTTCACCATCCTGGCGAATATCCAGTTTCACTAAGTTGATACCGAAACAGGCTACGCGGCGGAGAATATCTAAAATCAGGCCATTGGCAATGCAATGCATTCCCGTTGCCTTTAGGGAGTGGTAGCATAGCTCAAGCGGCTCTTTTAGCTGCTCGGTGCGGGTGATGATATCTTTGGCACTGCTTTCTATGCCTTGCAGTGTGGCGCTTAACGCGGTTCTTGTTTCTTTTAATTCTTCGCGCAATTTACGTAATACCACACGGTAAGGTTCATCGACATCTTCGCCGACTACCGCGCGCAAGTTGGCATCGCAGTTATCCATAGATAACTCTTCAGTTAGCTGTTTAATATCTTTTAGATAGAGATCAACAGCGACCCAGCGGCTGGTTAGCAGGACTTCCTGTGTGACTGTTGCGGTAACAAAAGGGTTACCGTCACGGTCACCACCCATCCATGAAGTGAATTTGATAGGCGAAGCATCAAGTGGTAAGGAAACGCCTAAACCCTGCTGCAGTTTTTTATCAAGTTCGCGCACATATTGCGGCACTGCTTCCCATAAGCTATTTTCGATAAAGGCAAATCCGCCTTTAGCTTCATCAACCGGCGTCGGGCGTTTTTTACGAATATCATTAGTATGCCAGGCTTGTGTGATCAGTTCTTCAAGACGGCTTAGCAGCTGCTCGCGCTCTTTTTCTGAAGTATCGTGAATTTCCAGTAAAGTTAAACACTCATTAATGGCTGCGTGTTTATGGATAAGAGTGCGACGTGTTACTTCTGTCGGATGGGCGGTCAGTACCATATCCATTTGTAATTCAGTGACAGCCTTTTGTATCGCTTCTTCTGTCAGATCCGCATTTTTTAATTTTTCAATTAACTCTGTCATTGGATCCGGCGAACAGATGCTGCGATCACAGTGACGTGATATACCGTGGAACTGTTCAGCAATATTTGCCAAGTTTAGGAAATGGGTAAATGCACGCGTTACTGGTAGCAGTTCATCATCAGACAGGTTAGTAAGCACATTTATCAGTGTTTCACCGTCATTTTCGTTACCAGCTTGAGATGATTTAGAAAGCTGACGAATAGATTCAATTTTCTTCAGAAATTCATCACCTAGATGATCACCAATAGTTTTATCTAGTAATTGCCCCAATAGACTGACGTTACTACGTAAATCCGCATATTGCTCTGTCATATATACCCCATAATCCCTGTAATAAAATTACATGTTGTTAATAAAGTCGGATAGATCACCTATCACAACAAGGGCAATAACCTACCACAAACGGGGGGACAGTCAATATTAGATGACAGAAGTTTCATGCTCCTTTGATTTGAATATTATTTCATGTAATTAAATTACGCGACATTCGTGGCCGGTAAGTCAGCTAAGGGCGCCGAGCGCAGCACCCTTAGCTATTTTGCAACTTTTAGTGAGTGCAGTAGCGTTTGATCATTTTCTCAATCACGGATTTGGTCGGCTTAACAAAAGCAAGATCCAGGTATTCATCGGCCTGATGTGCCTGTGCAATATGCCCCGGACCAAGAACAATAGTGTCACAACCGAGCTCCTGAATAAACGGCGCTTCGGTACAGTAATTGGCGCTTTGTGCCTCCTTGCCGGTATAAATTTGCGCGCTTTCGATGAGATCAGAATGCAGCGGACACTGATAGGAAGGGATCGGCTCATGCAGATGGTAGAC
>JBFGZH010000309.1:0-3306 GCA_041586895.1 Psychromonas sp.
AGCCGGATCTGGTGCTCTTGGATGTTGAGCTGCCTAAGTTAAATGGCTTTGACGTGTGTCAGTTGATTCGCGGTGCTGCGCAGGGAAGCCATGTGCCGGTGGTGATGATCACGGGCATGGATGATATTGACTCCATTGAGCAAGCTTATCGTTGCGGGGCAACAGACTTTATCGCAAAACCGATTAACTGGTCTTTAATTGCTCATCATCTGCGCTATGTGTTGCGCAGCAGCGGTTATTTTGAATCGTTAAAGAAAAGTGAGCAGCGCCTTGAACATGCGCAGAAAACAGCCCGCTTAGGACACTGGGAGTTGAATGGCGAGCAAGGCGAACTGTTACTGTCGCGACCGTTATCAAGCATGCTTGCTTTATTCGGCACAAAATTTGAACATGGCCTGGATTACCTGCTTGAGCTGATCCACCCCGCACAACGCTTATATGTAAAAAGTGTATTGTTGCAGGCATTTGCCGATGGTAAAGCCTTTAACCTTGATGTCAGAGTGAGGTTATCCGATAAGCGTTTTTTATATGTCCACTTACAAGGTCAACTATTAGCAGATAACAGCGCTTCCCCGGTACTTTCCGGTATTATGCAGGACGTCACTGAGCTTAAGAAATCCCAGAAACGTCTTATCCACATTGCTCACCATGATGCGCTGACTGATCTCCCCACTCGCACCCTGTTTCAGCAGCAGCTGCAGCGGGCGATGCAGCGCGCTGACCGGCTTAAGAGTAAGGTGGCGTTGTTGTTTATAGATCTGGACCGTTTTAAAAATATCAATGATTCATTAGGTCATGAAGTAGGTGATGAGCTGCTGCGTGAAGTGGCTGAACGGTTTCGCAGCGAAGTGCGCAATTATGATATGGTCGCGCGGTTTGGCGGTGATGAGTTTGCCATTATTATCGATGATATTGAACAGGCGCAGCAGGTGAACGCCTTTATCCAGCGCCTGATGGTGCTCTTTGAACAGCCTTTTTATCTGCGCAATAATATGCTCTATGTGGAAGCAAGTATTGGTATCAGCCTTTATCCCGACAATGGTTTGGACACAGAGGCGTTAATACGCAATGCCGATACGGCAATGTATCAGGCCAAGCGCTCCGAGCAATATCAGTTTGCCTTTTATTGCAGCGAATTGACAGATACTACGACCAGACGCTGGTTTTTAGAAAACGAGTTACGCAGTGCCTTGGAAATTAACAGCTTTACGCTTTTATATCAGCCTAAGGTGGATGCCAATAGCGAGCATATTTGCGGTGTGGAAGCATTGATCCGCTGGAATCGAGATGAGCAGTCACCGGTATTTCCCAGCGAATTTATTCCGGTAGCGGAAGAAACGGGGCTGATAATTCCCTTGGGCAGATGGGCCATTCAGCAGGCGGTGCGTCAATTGCGTGCCTGGCAGGGAACGGCCTGTGCAGAGTTAACCATTGCCGTTAATGTGTCAGGGCGGCAACTGTATAGCGATAAATTTCCCGATTATGTTGCCTTTGTGCTCGCGCAGGAAGGAGTCAGTGCCCGGTTTCTGGAAATTGAGATCACCGAGGAGCATCTGGTGCCCAGTAATCGGGAAGGGGATTGCCAGACAACGCTAAGAAGGTTAAGTGAACTGGGTATCAAGATGTCTATTGATGACTTTGGCACCGGCTACTCCTCTTTTTCCCAACTTAAAAACCTGCCGATATCGACACTGAAAATTGATAAATCATTTGTTGATCATATCCCTGAAAAAAAACAGGACGTTGCTATTATCAAGTCGATTATTAGTCTGGCTAAAAATCTGCAACTCAAGGTGGTTGCCGAGGGGGTAGAAAGCTTTGAGCAACTGGCGTGCATTCGGGGTTATGGTTGTGATTTGATACAGGGATATTACTATTCGAAACCCATTTCAGCGCAGCAGATAACAGAGCTACTGGAAAAAAGTAAAAGTCAGCAGCTGTTAACGTCACAGAGATGAGACTAGCATCTTCTCTGTGACGCGCCTGTTTCAATCCTGTCTTTAACTCAGCGGCTTAACTGCTTTTTTGGCAATCAAAAGGGCACGTTTGGGTGCCGGATGACCTTCAACGGTTTTTGTCGGATCATCCGGGTCTAAATAATCCTGTAATGACTCATTGGTCATCCATGCGGTGCTGCGCTGCTCGCCGGTCAGGGTGTCATTAATATCGGCAATACGCACATCCTCAAAACCACATTTCTCAATCCACAGTTTAAGCGCTTGCGCGCTGGGCAGGAACCAGATATTGCGCATTTTCGCATAGCGATCCGCTGGCACCAGTACCGCATTTTCATCGCCTTCAATGACTAAGGTTTCCAGTACCAGCTCTCCCCCTTCAACCAGCTGATCCTGAAGCTGAGTGATATGATCCATAGGCGATTTGCGGTGATATAGTACGCCCATCGAAAAGACGGTATCAAAAGCTTCGAGTTTGGGCAGCTCCTGAATTCCCAGGGGAAGCAGATGGATATTTTGCGCCTTATTGGCAAAATGGCGTACGGCTTCAAACTGACAGAGAAACAGATCACTGGGATCGATACCGACTACAAACTCTGCGCCTTCACCCAACATACGCCACATATGGTAACCACTACCGCAACCGACATCTAAGACATAGCGGTACTTGAGCGGGCTGATATGCGGCAGCAGACGATCCCACTTCCAGTCACTGCGCCACTCGGTATCGATATGAATGCCGTGAATATGGAAGGGGCCTTTGCGCCAGGGGTGAAATTTCTGCAGCAGATTTTCCAGCTTTTTGCTATCACCGGCACTCAGCTCATCGGCACTGCCTATTTCCACGCGTTTTTTCAGCTCTATCTGGTCTGTTTTCACTGCCGGAAGTTTATTTAATACGCGAATCCAGCCGGCCAGCTTGCCATGGACATGGCTGTTTTCCCAGTTATGCAGCTGCGTTGGCAGGGTGCGCAGCCAGTGACTTAAACGGTTTTTGGCGATAATGCTGTAAAAATTTGTAAAGTCGATCATTTATTACACTGTCTCTTGTTTATTTGATGGAGATGATTGAGCCGAAATTAAAGCATTGATACCAGAGGTTATTATGGGTAAATCCGGCTTGCTGCAGGCGTTGGTAGTGTTGTTCAACCGTATCGGCAATCAAGACATTTTCCAGTGAAGAGCGTTTCTGGCTGATCTCCAGTTCGCTATAACCTTGACTGCGTTTGAAATCCAGATGCAGATCGATTAACAGCTGGTGGCTGAGCGGATCCTCAAAGACAAATTTTTCCGATAAAACTAAAATACCGCCGGGCAGTAAGCCGTTGTAGATATTGGTTAAAAGATCCAG
>JBFGZH010000310.1:0-3293 GCA_041586895.1 Psychromonas sp.
CGTCGTCGCTTTTTGCCAAATCTTCAAACCCACCGTTTTTGGGTTGAGAGTGAAAACCGTTTCGTTAAATTACGCCTAACGCCAAAAGGCATGCGTATCATCGATAAAAAAGGTATTGATTCAGTATTAGCTGATATCCGTGCCAATGGTGAGAAAGTTTAAGGAGCTTTAAAATGCGTGATAAAATTCGTTTAAATTCAAGCGCTGGTACTGGCCATTTTTATACTACTGATAAAAATAAAAAGACTATGCCTGAAAAATTCGAGATCAAAAAGTTTGATCCAGTAGTACGTAAGCACGTTATGTACAAAGAAGGCAAAATCAAGTAATTTTGATTTGACCTGAAGAAACCCAGTTTATGCTGGGTTTTTTTATGCCTGAAGAAAAATAAAGGAAAAGAAAATATACTTATTACGGATCTAAGTAACCAAACATAAGTTTCCAGGTAGTTGAGTTATGGGGAATGGGTGATGAGAGATGAGTGATGGGTAACTAATCACTCATCTCTCATCACTCATTACTTACAGCTCGTAATTCATATTTCTCAAAATCCCAGATAACTTTTTAGAGTGTACTTAGTTAACTACCTATCGAACTTAGTGAGGAGGCAAGCAGATGCCCGAATTACCCGAAGTTGAAACCAGCCGCCGCGGCATTAGCCCGCATATCATCAACAGCCCGGTTATTGATGTACAGCTTAGGCATACCCAACTGCGCTGGAAAATACCGAAAGACCTGCTTTCCTATATTAAAAATGAAAAACTGCTGTCCATCGAGCGGCGCGCCAAATATCTGCTACTTAATTTTGCAACCGGCACGCTACTGATACACCTGGGCATGTCCGGCAGCCTGCGCATCTGCCCGCTCAATAGCACCGCTCAAAAACACGACCACGTCGATATTATTTTCCCGCACTGTATCTTACGTTTTACCGATCCGCGCCGCTTCGGGGCCATTCTCTGGCTGGGACAGACACCGGAATCCTCGCCACTACTCAACAAACTAGGTCCGGAGCCGCTTAGTGACGACTTTAACAGCGACTATCTATACCATGCCGCAGGAAAGCGTAAGCTGCCCGTTAAGCAGTTTATAATGGATCAGAAGGTAGTCACCGGGGTTGGCAATATTTATGCGACAGAGGCGCTGTTTATGGCCGGTATCAGCCCGACACGAAGCGCAGGTAATATCTCGCAAAAACGTTATCAGTTACTGGTTGATGCCATAAAAGCGATTTTACAGCAGGCGATACAGCAAGGCGGCACCACACTTAAAGATTTTGTCGGCAGCGACGGCAAGCCCGGCTATTTTCAGCAGACACTGCATATCTATGGCAAAGCAGGCCAACAATGCCCCAACTGCCAGACGCCTTTAAAGACTATCAAGTTAGCAGCAAGAGCCAGCGTGTATTGCCCGAAGTGTCAGCGTTAGTCTCTGGATAACACTCCGCACCAATGGTGCTTCCTGACCAGGCGCTCAAGTTCAGCAATATCTTTTCCGGCTTCCGTTTTAAGAAAATCAACTTCGGGCTGTCACAGGCAGCAGCTATTCTGGTAGGAAAAGATTTTGGTGCTCGCAATTTTTCAGGCATAAAAGCAACATGCATAAATAGCTTTAGTCTAGTTTCAGCTATCAGTGTACTGCTCGCCACGCTATTTATAATCTGGCCGAATGCCATCACCACTGTTTTTCAGCTTGAAAACAGTAATAGCAGTGATTTTAGTAAAGTGCTGACCTCAACAGTCTGGGTCGTTGCCCTGTGCTTTATCGGCGATGCCTGGCAGCTGCTGGCGATAAACCTGCTAAGAGGCATGAAGATAGTTGCGACTCCGACCGCTCTGACCGCAATCGGATACTGGGTGTTCGGTATACCAGCGGCTTGGCTACTGATGAAAAGTTATGGTCTGGCAGGGATTTGGGCTGGTATAGGTATCGGATTAGGCGTAACCAGCCTACTGCTTATCGCTCTACTGATATCGGCAAGCAGAAAGCATTCTCACGGCAGTGATTATTCACTTAATCTTAAACGGCTTTAACTCGCTCTTTATCTAAAGTGCACGTTTACGCCGCAGTCCTCAGGGGTATCCGCCTAAACTGCCATCGCTCCTTAAAAGCCGATGGCAGGGAATAAGTACGGCAATGCGTTTTTTATTTGTCTTCTGAAGAATACTTTTCCATCATCGCTTCCACTTTGTCCATCATTTTAGGACTGCCACAGAAGAATGGAGCACGCTGATGCAACTCAGTTGGGGGTATTTCCATAATGCGGCGGTTAAAACCGTCACTTGCCCTACCGCCAGCTTGCTCTATTAAAAATGCTATCGGATTACATTCGTATAATAACCTTAGTTTACCCCTTGGCGCCGAGGCTGTAGACGGGTAGATGTAAATACCGCCCTTCAGTAAGTTTCTATGGAAATCAGAAACTAAAGATCCAATATAACGTGATGTATAAGGGCGTTTTGTTGGGGAATCAATTTCTTGGCAGTATTTTAAATATTTTTTGACCCCCTGTGGAAACTTCAGATAGTTACCCTCATTGATTGAATAAATCATACCGTCATCGGGAATTTTCAAGTTTTCATGTGAGAGGTAAAAAACACCTAACGAAGGGTCACAGGTAAAACCGTGCGTACCATATCCGGTTGTATATACTAACATGGTCGATGAACCGTATATGATATATCCAGCGGCAACCTGCTGCTTCCCAGGTTGTAAGAAGTCTTCTAATGTGACCGGCTGGCCGGGCTCGCTAATACGGCGATAAATGGAAAAAATAGTACCAACCGAGACATTAACATCAATATTTGAAGAACCATCTAAGGGATCCATCAATACTATATATTTATTGTTCATACCCTCCTGATCATCAAATACAATAAACTCATCCTCTTCCTCTGAAGCAATACCATAGACTTCGCCGCGTGCTTTTAAGGCAGCCTTAAAGATGTCATTAGCATATAAATCCATTTTTTGCTGGACTTCACCTTGTACATTTTCAATCCCTGTTGTGCCAATAATATCAACTAATCCAGCTTTATTGATTTCTCTATTAACGACCTTTGCCGCTAATTGAATTGAGCCTAATAAAGATGATAATTCCCCTGTCGCCTCAGGAAATTCATGCTGTTTTTTAATAATGTATTCACCGAGCGTAATCATGTTATATCCTTTTATCTAGATCTATTATCTGCAAAAATTTATTTTTAACATTAATTTTATTCGGCATTGATTAATGCTAGTTAACATCAAGATAGTGTAATTCGTTTTACTTATATTCGATTGCGCAGTTTTTA
>JBFGZH010000311.1:0-3290 GCA_041586895.1 Psychromonas sp.
AGCCCTGGACAATGCCCGGAATTTAACACTGATGTTAATGGTGTTATTTGGTAATATTCATGTTCTGTCCAGCCGTTCCGAAAAAAGATCGCTGTTTACTATGCCATTTTTTGCCAACCCCTTTTTAATCTTAGCGGTTCCCATCGCACAGCTTATCCATATAGGGGCAATGTATACTCCAGGACTCAGTAATGTTTTACAAATCGCGCCCATCACGCCCCGGCAGTGGATAGGTTTACTGCTGGTTGCCTTTACTTTACTCTTGGTTGAAGAAATTCATAAATACTTTTTAAGAAAAAGAAAATAAATACAACTGTATTTTCATACTGCTCTCGCAGCTGCAATTTACTTCTATACTGAAGATTATAACTATCTGTCGCTATAAGGTTTATTCATGTTTATATATTGCCATTCGTCCTCTTCTTGTTTAAGTAATTGTTTTTATAAGCTAAAAGAAATATCTGCAAGCATTTTCTTCTGCTGTTTTATGACTATTACTGCGACTCTGCATGCAGCTTCAGCTGCTGCAACTGAATATTCAATACCAGAAAACGGCTCGCGGTTAATTGGTTCGCATGAAGTCTACACCGTCAGGCCGGGGGATTATTTTCATTCAATAGCACGCTTTTATAATATCGGGCTGATCGCTTTGATGGAGTCAAACCCGGAAGTAGATCCTCTACTACCTCCTGTAGGCACTAAATTACAGATTCCAATTCGTATGTTGCTGCCTGAGGTGCCATACCGGGGGGTTGTGATTAATTTACCTGAATTTAGGCTATATTATTTTCCAGAAGGCACAAATACGGTACATGTCTTTCCCGTCGGCATAGGTCGAGTAGGCCGGACAACACCAATAATGCACAGCAGAATTATAAGCAAAGTTGAAAAACCAAGCTGGACCCCCACCGCAAGGATAAGAGCGGATCATTTAGCCAAATATGGTAAAGAGTTACCCTTAACCGTCCCCCCTGGGGAAGATAATCCCTTTGGTGACTATGCACTGCAGCTGGAGTTTGGCGCGAATAATTATTGGATCCATGGCACTAATCAAAATTTTGGTATTGGTATGCGCGTAAGTGCTGGTTGTATTCGTATGAATCCCGACGATATTGCCTGGCTATTTCAACAGATAGCGATCAATGAGGAGGTGAGAATAATCAATCAGCCCATTAAAATTGCGGCTGAACCCAACGGTGACAAGATACTTGAGGTACACTCGCCCTTATCGACAAGTAAAAAAGCATCACAGCCTCCGTCGGATTTAAGTGAAATTGATGAAATAGTCAAATTTAAACAGCAAAATAAACTAGATCATGAGCAAGTAAAAAAAGCCTTATTACTGCATCGGGGAATACCTGTGAATGTCGCGATTTAATATTTTTTCAGGAGAAATTGGGTTAGCAACAAGCTTAACAATGCCAACCCATACTTGATGTCACGGATGAGAGATTATTTCTTGTATGACTCAACCATATTATCGATGCGAGCATTTGCTCGTGCCGCTTCATTAGCCGCTGCTTGTGCCGCTGCCGCTGCCGCTGCTGTATCAGATGCCATCATTCCATGGTCCGCTGCTAATCCGTCCACTTTAGTAGATAACTCGCTTACTTGATTAGTCAGTGAATCCACTTTATTTTCTAGTCCAGTGTTATTAGAGCAACCAGCAAGTAAAGCAGTAGCTGCAATGGCACCAACAATTAGTAATTTATTTTTCATTGAAATACCTCTCTCAGTTAGTTGGCAATATAAAATATATGCTTTGCATACACCACTGTTAAGTATGTCAGAGGATTACAATTTTTCCAGTAAAGCATGGTTAAATTATTGATAAAGCCGCTGACTTTAAATTCCGAACAAACTCAGGTTGACAGCAGATGCGCTTTTAAAATAAAGAATACTGCTGCTTTCTATAAACCAATAATCTCTCACGGCAGCGCCTTAAATATAGCCGCGCACGCTAACAACTCCCTTTACAAGACGGCGATATCAGCTATCGCATTGGCAACATAAGGAATCTGCTGCTCAGCGAGTCCGGCAATATTGATTCGGCCATCTTCGACACCATAAATGCCATACTCTTCACGCAGCTTTATCATCTGCTGTTGGGAGAAGCCCAGTACCGTAAACATGCCTTTATGACTTTCAATAAAATCGAATTGTGATGTGCCATAGGTAGAGCGCAACTGTGCAGATAATGACTTTCTGATACCGAGCATACGTTGCTGCATCTGTGCTAGCTCCTGCTTCCACAGCTGAGTCAATTGCTCATCGCTAAGAATAGTTCTCACCAATGCTGCCCCGTGATCCGGCGGCATGGTATAAGTCGCACGAGCAAGCTGCAGCAGTTTACCTTTGGCGTTATTGGCTGCAGCACTATTCCTGGCAATAACCATCGCCGCGCCGGTTCTTTCTCGATATAAGCCGAAATTTTTTGAGCAGGAAGCGCTGACCAGCATCTCTTCAACATGCTCAGCCATATAGTTCATACCTTTGGCATCTTCAACTAAACCATCACCAAAGCCCTGATAGGCGATATCCACGAAAGGGGTAAAACCATTTTTCTGCGCTAATGCTGTAATTGCCTGCCATGCAGAAAAGTCGATATCTGCCCCCGTCGGGTTATGACAACAGGCATGCAGCAGCACAACATCTTTGCGCCCTGCACCGGCAAGATCATCGAGCATTTTCGCGACATCAACTTGCTTGCTCTGCGGACAAAAATAGCTGTAATACTTTACTTTCAACCCTGCTGCTTCCATTACCGGCTTATGATTAACATAACTCGGGTTACTCAGCCATACCGTTGTTCCCGGCTGAGCAACATGCATCAGATCGCCGAGCATACGCAGCGCGCCACTTCCTCCTGGTGTTTGAATCGCTGACGCACGGTCCAGTACCGCACTTTCGCCGAGGACAAGGTTGAGCATGCCTTGATTAAACTCCTCGCACCCGGCCAGGCCGACATAGACCTTAGTGGTCTGCTCTTTTGCTAACTGTGTTTGTGCTATCTGCACAGCCTGCATAATTGGCGTTTGTCCTTGATTATTACGATAAACACCAATACCGAGATCGACTTTATTTTTACGGCTATCATCACGGTATAAAGCGGAAAGAGACAGAATGGGGTCTGTCTGAGGAGCGGGTAATTGAGAAAACATGGAAGTCACAATCCTTTGAAAGATAAATAATGGCTTTACGTTATCACCAGAGAATAAAAAGCCCAAGAAATTTTACCCTTAATTACTTTATTTTGCAGAGAATAAATAACTTAGCGCGCGCTTTTCTGA
>JBFGZH010000312.1:0-3284 GCA_041586895.1 Psychromonas sp.
CCATTTACCCATTACCATTACCCATTACCATTCACCCATCACCATTTACTCATCACCATTTACTCATTAGCATTCACCCATTAGCTTCTTTGCATATAGCATTTCGCTAGCGTCATACCGCCGAGCATGCTCAGCACAAAAACGACAACGGTTACTGAGCCGCCGCCAAGGCTGCTGAGCGCCGGTCCGGGACAGATACCGGCAAGCCCCCAACCGGCGCCAAAAATAGCGGCACCGGTAATTAACTTGGCATCGATCTGAGTCTTCTCTGCCCAGCTGAATTTGTCTCCGTTGAGAGCCTGGCTGCGTTTTTTAATCAGCAGATGGTAGCTGGGAGTAAAGACTGCCAGCGCGCCACCCATCACCAGCGCCAGGCTGGGATCCCAGTTGCCGCTGATATTCAAAAAATTGAGCACTTTCTGCGGATCAACCATCTGCGATATAATCATGCCGCAGCCGAATAATATACCGGAAATTAAGGCGATAACTGTTTTAAACATTATAAAGCTCCAAATTGTTGGCGAATAAAGACCACCAATATCGCGACCAGCATAAACACACAGGTTGCTGCTAGCGAGCGCTTAGAGAAACGGCCGATGCCGATAATGCCGTGACCACTGGTACAGCCGCTTCCCAGATGCGTACCAAAGCCGACCAACAGTCCGGCAATAACAATATAGCTAAGAGGCTGGTCGGTAAACTCAGGTAGCTTAAATGCAAAGGGTGCTAAGATAAATGAGCTACTGAGCATGCCCAGCACAAAAGCCAAGCGCCAGCTGAATTCGTCTTTTTGCGGCTTTAATAAACCGCCAATAATACCGCTGATCCCGGCAATTTTTCCGCTAAACAGCAGCAGCAGGGTAGCAGATAAGCCTAATAACGCGCCGCCGGCTAATGCCGACCAGGGGGTAAAGTTTTCCATTATGGACTCCGAAAGTTAAATAAATTGAGTTGCCTGCAAGTCTTGACCTACTTTTCTGATGTAGCATTTGTTGACAGCTCCGGGCAGAAAGCCTGCTGCATCGCTTTAAGCAATATACTCACTCGATCATCAGCTAATGAGTAGAAGACCTGTTGTGACTCTTTGCGTATTTTAACTATGTCATTTTTTCTTAAGATGCCCAGATGTTGAGAAAATGCAGACTGGCTTAATTGGGTATGTTCACGTAATTCAGAAACGCCCATCTCGCCATTTGATAATAAGCATAAAACCACCATGCGATCTTTATGAGCCATCAGCTTAAGGAGCTCACTGACCTCTGCTGCGTTGTTATGAATTAGCGTCAATTTATCGTTCATTTTTTCCCCTTTGTGTGAAGACTAGCATCTTACCTGCAGCTGTTTTCTTTATCAAACTAATTTAGAAAAACATTAATTAGACACAGCTAATTTAGTTGGTTATGATTAAGTTATCCATCAATAAGCACTACTGAGGAGCTGAGAATGACAATTGAAAATGGTATTAAAGTATTGGCAGGTAGCATGGTATTAGTTTCCGTTGTGCTGACCTATTTTGTTCATCCCGGTTTTTTATGGTTTACCGTCTTTATCGGTGTCAATCTGATACAGAGTGCCTTTACAGGATTTTGTCCTGCCGTACTTTTGCTGAAAAAGTTCGGCTGTAAAGATTAGTCATACACTGCAGAAAAGTAAGAGCTGTTCAGCATAGATAAAAATCAGTAATAATTTATTTTTATTGCTGATTTTTTATGTGCATTTTCAATTTTTATTTATTTACAACAGAAATTTTAAGGAAAAAGCATGTCTAAAAAAATATTGATTATTGGTGGTGTCGCGGGTGGAGCATCGGCAGCGGCCAGAGCACGCCGCTTAAGTGAAAGTGCAGAAATTATAATCTTTGAGCGCGGTCCTTATATCTCCTTTGCCAACTGTGGACTGCCATACCATATAGGCGGCGATATTAAAGAAAGAAGTGCTCTGCTGCTGCAGACGCCAGAGAGTTTTCTGGCGCGTTTTAATGTCGATGTGCGCATTATGAATGAAGTGATCAGTATTAACCGTGCAGAAAAAACGGTCAGCGTACGTAATACCCTGGATAACAGTGAATATACTGAAAATTATGACTTTTTGTTATTAAGTCCAGGTGCCGGGCCCATTGTTCCGCCTATAGCGGGTATCAATAATCCGCTGACCCATGCTCTGCGCAATATTCCGGATATGGATAGAATCATGCAAACCCTGGAAATGAACCGGCCGGAGCATGCCACTGTTGTTGGTGGCGGTTTTATCGGCCTGGAGGTAATGGAAGCTTTTCAGCAGCGCGGCATAAAAACCACCCTGATCGAACTAGCCGAGCAGGTGATGACCCCACTTGATCGGGAAATGGCCGGTTATGCGCATGCAGAAATCCGTAATCAGGGGGTCGATCTACGCCTGGGAGTGGCACTGGAGTCGGTTGAATATGTTTCGGAGGCGCATATACCGGCGCTGGAAAGCGGCGAAACCAAGCAGCATAGCCACCTTCAAGGTCATCTCAACCTTAAGCTGAGTAATGGCGAACAACTAAAAACGGAAATTCTAGTGATGGCGATCGGTGTTCGCCCGGAGGTAGCGCTTGCTAAACAAGCCGGTCTTAAACTGGGTGAGCTGGGCGGTATCTGGACCAATGCCAGCATGCAAACCAGCGACCCCTGTATTTTTGCTGTCGGCGATGCGATAGAAACTGCCGATTTTGTTACCGGTAACCCCAGTTTAGTTCCCTTAGCCGGCCCGGCTAACCGTCAGGGGCGCATGGCTGCAGACAATATGTTTGGCCGCCAGGAGACTTATCAGGCAACTCAGGGTACGGCTATCTGTAAAATCTTTGACCTGGCCATAGCGTCTACCGGTAAAAATGAAAAATCCTTAAAACGCGAAGCGATTCCCTACAAAAAAGTCTATGTGCATACCGCAAGCCATGCGAGTTACTACCCGGGCGCGGAAGTGGTTTCTCTGAAGATGCTTTACTGCCCGGACACACATAAGATCCTCGGGGCGCAGGCCGCAGGCAAAGATGGTATAGACAAACGTATTGATATTCTCGCGGTGGCGCAGCGTGCCGGCATGACTATTGAGCAGTTACAGCATCTTGAACTGACCTATGCGCCGCCATTTGGCAGTGCCAAAGATGTGATCAATCAGGCGGCTTTTGTCGCCAGCAATATCGAGAAAGGGGATGCCAAAGTGATTCATTTTGATGAACTTGGCAGCCTGACGGGTGACGAAGTGCTTTTAGATGTGCGTACGCCTGCGGAAATAAAAGTAACAGGTACAATGAAAGGGGC
>JBFGZH010000313.1:0-3283 GCA_041586895.1 Psychromonas sp.
GGTGGCACGCTCGCCCCCCTTTCTGTGCGGACTTCAACCCGCCTTGTTTTTAAGCTATGGGCGGATAGTAATGGGTAAAGGGTAAAGGGTGAACAGTAAACAGTGACGAGTAAAGGGTCAAGGGTAAAGGGTGAACAGTAAACAGTGATGAGCAAATAGTAACTCATTACTCATCCCCCATTACTAATCACTCATTACTCATCACTAATCACTAATCACTAATCACTAATCACTAATCACTAATCAGGGCTTCCTAAAAACTACTTATCCTGCAAGGCAGCATGTGCCGCGGCCAACCGGGCAATGGGCACACGATAAGGGGAGCAGGATACATAATCAAGACCAATCTGATGGCAAAAGGCAATACTTGTCGGCTCACCACCGTGCTCTCCGCAGATACCCAGCTGCAAACTGGGCCGTGTCTGACGTCCGCGCTTAGTCGCGATTTTCAGTAGTTGACCGACCCCCTCACAATCCAGTTTGACAAAGGGATCACTGGCAAATACTCCGCTGGCGATATAATTTGGCAGAAATTTGCCGGCATCATCGCGTGACAAGCCATAGGTGGTCTGAGTCAAGTCATTAGTACCGAAAGAGAAGAAGTCAGCCTGCTGGGCAATCTGATCTGCCATTAATGCAGCGCGCGGCAATTCAATCATAGTGCCAATCTGATAATCGATATCTAGCCCATACGCAGCCAATACCTCAGCTGCAACACGCAGCACATTTTTGCGTAACATTTTTAACTCTTTAACATCTGCCACCAGCGGGATCATGATCTCAGGGGTTATTTCATAGCCTTCATTCTTAACCAGTTCACAAGCAGCCTCCATAATCGCCCGCACCTGCATATCATAAACTTCAGGGTAGCTGATACCGAGCCGACAGCCGCGATGACCGAGCATAGGATTAAACTCATGCAGCTGTTCAACATGTGCCTTCACCTCAGAAAAGTCGATAGCACTGGCCTTGGCCAGCTCCGCGATATCATGATCCGTTTGCGGTAAAAATTCATGTAACGGCGGATCCAGCAGGCGAATCGTCACCGCATATCCCTTCATCTCTCGAAACAGACCGATAAAATCCTGTTTCTGCATAGGCATGATCCTGTGCAATGCCTTTTTCCGATCCTCAAGAGCAGATGACAGGATCATTTCCCGCACCGCCTGAATCCGCTCTTTGTTAAAAAACATATGTTCAGTGCGGCATAAACCTATGCCTTGTGCGCCAAATTTTCTCGCCACCGCGGCATCATGAGGCGTATCGGCATTACAGCGCACCTCAAGATGGCGGTATTTATCCGCCCACTTCATCAACGTGGCAAAATCGCCGCTAACCGCTGCCGCGACTTTCGCGACCTCACCAAGCATCACTTCACCGCTGCTGCCATCAAGAGTGATAATATCTCCCTGCTTAATAATATGCCCTGATTTAGTCTGCAACTGCTGCTTTTCATAGCTTATCTGCAGATCCGCACAACCGGCAACACAACATTTTCCCATGCCCCTTGCAACAACCGCCGCATGTGAGGTCATACCGCCACGGGCGGTCAAAATCCCCTGCGCCGCATTCATGCCATGAATATCTTCCGGACTGGTTTCCACGCGCACCAGTATCACCTTTTCTTTACGCTCGTTCAGCTGCTCGGCCTGATCGGCATTAAACACCACCTTACCACTCGCCGCACCGGGTGAGGCCGGCAGACCTTGAGCAATAACATTTTTTTCCGCAGCAGGATCAAGCGAAGGATGCAGTAACTGCTCGAGCTGTTCAGGGTCGACTCGTAATACGGCCTCCTTTTCATTGAGCATACCGGCGCGCACCATTTCTACAGCAATGCGAATCGCAGCATGAGCCGTTCGCTTGCCGGTGCGGGTCTGCAGCATATACAGCTTGCCCGATTCGATAGTAAACTCGATATCCTGCATATCGCGATAATGCTGTTCTAAGCGGTTACGTATGCGTAGCAGCTCTTTATAACAGGCAGGCATCACATCTTCCATGGCCGGCAGATCGCCCTGCTTATACTTAACCTTATTAAGCGGCTGCGGAGTACGAATGCCGGCCACCACATCCTCACCCTGAGCATTGACCAGATACTCACCATAAAAGTAATTTTCTCCGGTAGCAGGATCGCGGGTAAAGGCAACACCGGTTGCACAGTCATTGCCCAGATTACCAAATACCATCGCCTGCACATTAACCGCCGTTCCCCAATGTGAGGGAATATTATTCAATTTCCGATAGGTGATGGCGCGCTGATTCATCCACGAGCCGAAGACGGCAGCAATCGCCTGCCAAAGCTGCTGCTGCGGATCCTCAGGAAACTCGCTGCCCACCTCCTGCCGGTAACAGGCTTTAAATTCGCCAACCAAAGCGCGCAGATCCTCGGCGTTTAATTCATTATCCAGCGTGACATTCTTACTGCGTTTTTTCTCTTCCAGCAAGGCTTCGAGAAGATTGCCGTCCATTCCCATCACGACATCAGCATACATCTGTATAAAACGGCGGTAGGAATCGTAAGCAAAACGGGGATCATCGCTCTGCTCCATCAGCCCTTTTACCGTCTGCTCATTAAGGCCGAGGTTAAGCACGGTATCCATCATTCCCGGCATGGATCTTCGCGCACCGGAGCGAATGGAAAGCAGCAAGGGGTTGTGGCGATCGCCAAAGCGCTTGCCGATCAGCTTTTCCAGGGTTTTTAACGCCTGATTCACCTGCGTATAGACCTCTTCCGGATAACGGCCACTGCGCTCATTAAAAACCCTGCAGACTTCCGTTGTCAGGGTAAAGCCGGGAGGAACCGGTAAGCCAATGGCACTCATTTCCGCTAGATTGGAGCCCTTTCCTCCCAATAAAGCCGCGAGTGACCTGTCACCGTCTGCCTGCCCCTGTGCAAATGAATAAACGTATTTAACCATGGCTATGACTCCCATACTCCGCCCGCTAAAAAGAGCAGTAAAAATAAAATAATAATTTGAGTATGTACGCTATTGGAAAAAACGCCAAAGCAGGGGCTTGACTAGCGCCTTAATAATTGATTTCAATCGGCTTCAGACAGCTGATAACCGCTTCTAGGGGTGCTAACTTCAGCTCGTTTTGCTTTTAAGCTATGGATGGTGATGGGTAAACGGTAAATAGTAATGAGTAAGTGGTGAATAGTGACGAGTAAACAGTAAATAGTGATGAGTAAAGGGTAACTAATCACTCATCACTCATCACTCATCACTCATCACCCATCACCCATTACCCATTACTAATCAGGAGCGCTAATTAGCAACCA
>JBFGZH010000314.1:0-3276 GCA_041586895.1 Psychromonas sp.
GGCTATCCGCTATCCGTGGTGCTTATCGATATTGACCATTTTAAACAGATCAATGACAGCTTTGGTCATCTCTATGGGGATATTGTGCTGCAGCGGGTAAGCCAGGTGATGAAAAACATGCTCCGCACGGGTGATCTGCTGTGCCGTTTTGGTGGGGAAGAGTTTTTAATTGTTTTGCCCCATACTCGCTTAGAGCAGGCGTTAATCTATGCAAATAGACTGCGTGAAACCGTTGCTGCACTGAGTTGGGATGAGCCGGAGTTTGTGGTGACCCTGAGCGGTGGCGTCGCTGAGTATGCGGGAGAGCCAGAAACACTCTTGCTGAAGAGAGCCGATACTTGTCTTTACAGAGCTAAATCTCAAGGTCGGAATATTATAGTGAGCTAAGTGCTATGTTTGGGGCGCGGAATTGATTCCGCTTTATTTTTGCCGGATTGAAATTCACGCCCTTGGTTTACAGCCTGGTGTTGCGCATTTGGCTATTACCGCCCGAGCATAACGATTGGCGCGCGGGCGGCGTTGAGTGCCGCCAGGGCGGCAATGCCGGCGGCGACATAAAAACTTGTTTGAAAAGCGGCAATCACGGGCTCCTGCGGACCGCTGCGCAGAACTTCGATACTGGTGTTATGGTCGAAGCCGGGCAGCAGCGTGTAGATCAGTACGCCGAATAAAGCGGTTCCGACAGCCGCGCCTAAATTACGGCATAACGAGGCCAATGCTGTTACTGAGCCTAAGTTGGCCTTTCCGCCGACGGTCTGAATCACCAGCTGTGTGGTGGGCATGACGGTGCCGAAGCCAAGCCCGCAGACCATGCCTAATATTCCGACCAGTTGCGGCTCCGGCGTAATACTTCCCAGGGCGATAAAACCGCACATCGAGATTGACATGCCGACAACGGGTATCCATTTGGGTATACCTGTTTTCGCCATAATACGGCCACTGCATAAGGCACCAAAGATTTGACCCGCGGTGAGAGGCAGTAGTAACAGGCCGGAGGTGGCGGCATTGGTCTTTAACCCTAACTGCAGGTAGATAGGTAAGAAAAAAATCAGGGCAAACATACAGGCTGCAAATAGCATGGATGTGGTGAGCGGAATGTAGATAGCTCTGTTTTTGAGTAACTCATTGGGTAAAAACGGAGTCGGGTGGCGGCATTGATTGCGGTAAAATAACAGCGCTAAGATCAGGATAATGAAGATAAAATAAGCACTGGATAAAGACAGCCACGCAAAGTTCTGTCCACCCACAGATAACCAATATAGAAACAGGGTACAGAGGATGGGAAAGATCAGTAAGCCGGTCCAGTCGATAGGCTTATCGCGCTGCGCCAGGCTAGGCTCTGATGTCAGGCTGAGCAGCCGCCAGGCTGCCACTATCGCCAGGGGAATATTTGCCCAGAATAACCATTGCCATGAGTAGTGGGTGACGACGAAACCACCTATAACAGGTCCGCCGATGCTGGCACAGGCAAACATGGAGGCAAAATAGCCCTGGTATTTAGCCCGCTCTCTGGGTGGAATAAGCTCACCGATTAAAGCCTGTGAAAGGCTCATCAAACCGCCACCGCCAAGCCCCTGGATCACCCGGCTGATAATCATCTGCGGCATGCTTTCAGCCATTGCGCCAACCACAGAGCCTAAGCAGAATATGGCCAGTGCCCAAATCAGAATATTGCGGCGACCATAGCGATCGCCGAGCCAGCCATAGACAGGGACGGCCGCAGCGGTTGCCAGCAGGTAGCCAATGGCAATCCAGGATGAAAGGTGAAGTTGCCCGAGGTCGCCGACAATACTCGGTGTCGCTGTCGCGAGAATAGTTTGATCAACGGCCGCTAAAAACATCGGTAGAAAGACGGCAGAAAAGAATAACAAAAATGCCCTGCGGGTTAAGTGGCGGGTGACCGGCCTTGTCGGGGTTGAGGATTCCAGCGTTATTACTCTTTCTGTTGAATGAATAAGATTATAAATAATGCCAGAATCTCATGACACATCAACCTTTGTCGCAGTGAATGCGTAATTAAGTGGTGACACGACATCAATGAGAAAAGCTTGTTGTTTTGAGGCGCGGACTTTATTCCGCCTTTTTAGCGAAGCAACTTTCTGTTACAACATGTGGCCTCTGGTTTAGCCGATCAATAGATGTTCGAGCAACTAACTGCACGGCTGAAGCCGCGGCCCCAGTTTTTTGAGTGAGGCTCTGGCCTGGCAAAACAGTTCTCTGCTACAACACTGGAGCCGCAGCCCCAGTTTTTTACCTGCTTAGCTGGTGCTTATTTTTTCAGTAAAAAATTAACCAGCTGAATATATTTATCGACCGAGTCGATGCTTTCATCGGGTGTGATCAGATACTTGTTATTAACCACAACGCTGGGAACTGATCTTAATCCGGCATTTTTGAACGCCTGATCAAAACGTGACTGCATCGAGTTTACGACAAAGCTGTTGAAGGCGGCATCAAAGTCTTTGCCATCAATACCGTGATCAGTAAAGAGTTGGCGTAATGCCTGATCATTTTTTGGTGCGCGTTTCAAATCGTGAATTTGTCTGAACATCACAGCTGCCATCTTTTCTTCGACTTCCAGAACCGTCATAGTCGCGTAGGCTTTGGCCATGGAGGTGCCCATGCTGCCACCCATAAAGGATGGATGGATCTTCTGGAACTTAGTGTTTTCAGGCAGTTTATCTTTTACCTGCGCGATGATGGGATCAAAGCTGTAGCAGTGCGGGCAGTAGAATGAAAAGTATTCTGTGACCTCTGGCTGAGCAGAAGGTTGGGTGTTCAGTACGCGGTATTGTTTGCCTTCACTATACTGTGCGGCGTGCGCGGCAGTGGTTAGTAGCAGAGCGGTAATCAGTGTAAAAAATTTTTTCATCGGTATTTTCTCTAATAGTGGTTATATTTTTATGCCTATGCAGCTGCCTTTGTTCGCTAAAGATAAATCAGCAGGAGTGCAGATTAAACGCATAAGCATGTTGTTTGCTATGATGCGCTGAGCGCATTAGATTAAGTAAAGAGAAAGCTTATGCGATTGGAGGGCGGTAGATAAGCTCTGCAAAAAAGTGGGTTTTATCCAGTTTTTCTTCTCGGATCGGAGCCAGAGAGGATATTTGTATTTCATTGAGCTGTATGGTGACCGTGGCCGGAAACAGAGTAAGCGGGTTGATGATGCGCTGGCACTGCTGGTTTGTCTGCGAGTGACTGTCGGCTGTTTTAATAACGTCATACCATGCCTGCTGACACTTTTGTCTGGCGGCGGAATTTTTAAGGTGTTGGCAA
>JBFGZH010000315.1:0-3273 GCA_041586895.1 Psychromonas sp.
CGGCTCATCATATCTGCGTGACGCTCCATCCTTTAGCTCTGATTCCTATACACATTTTTATAGGCCTTAATTGCATAAAAATGCTGCTTTGATCGTGTTTTTGCATACGGAAGATTCTGGGGGCGCGGCTTCAGCCGCGCTGCTATTTGCTCGAACATATATCGCTCGGCTAAAAACAGGACTCGCAGATCTCGTCCGCTTCGGCCTGTTGGTGACCATAATGACGCTTATCTTTAAGTCATTTTTGTTCACTTGCCAAGCGTGGACAGGTAGTCAATGGTATCGAGCAAGCGGTTGGAAAAGCCCCATTCATTATCACACCAGACTAGAAGCTTTACTAAATGGCCGTCACTGACACGCGTCTGTGTACCGTCAATAATACAGGAGCGCGGATCGTGATTGAAATCAATCGATACCAATGGCGCTTCGGTATAACCGAGAATGCCCTGCAGCTGCTTTTCTGAAGCGGCTTGCAGGCAGGCGTTTACCTCTTCAAGGGTCACTTTTTTAGTCACAGTAATACTTAAATCCATGGCCGATACATTGATGGTTGGCACGCGCACGGCAATGGCTTCAAACTTGTTTTTAAACTTCGGTAAAATCCGTTCAATACCGGCTGCTAATTTCGTATCGACTGGAATAATGGATTGGCTTGCAGCACGAGTCCGGCGTAAATCAGCATGATAAGAGTCGATAACCGGCTGATCATTCATCGCCGAATGGATAGTGGTGATCGTTCCCTGCTGGATATCAAATGCCGCATCAAGCGTGGCAATTACCGGTACTATGCAGTTGGTGGTGTAGGATGCCCCGGAGAGGTAGGTTTCATTGCCATGCAGTTGTTGATGGTTGATGCCGTAAACGACTGTCGCTTCGACATCCGAATCAGCCGGGTGAGAAAAAATAACCCTTTTTGCGCCTGCTGCCAGATGCGCTTGCGCGTCTGCCTTACTGCCGTAAATACCGGTACAGTCGATGACAATATCGATATTATACTGCTGCCATGGCAAATCGCTTAAGGTGCTGTGGCGGAGTAAATCAATGCGGTCATGGTTAATATGTAATTGTTTATCAATGAGTTCTACCGGAAAAGGAAAGCGCCCGTGAGTGGAGTCATACTGAGTCAAATGACAGATTGCTTCGGGCTCGGCAAGTTCGTTGATAACAACGAGTTCAATATCATTCTGGCGGTTACTTTCATATAAAGCGCGCACGACACTGCGTCCGATACGCCCGTAACCATTAATGGCAATTCTAACTGACATAATTAAAGCTTAGGTAGATAAAAGGAGCGTTATTGTAGAATAAAATGCCCTACAAAAATACCTAAGGTTATAGAATCGTTGTGAATTTCAGAAAATGCTGGTTTTTTCAGCTATAAGTTAAGCACTAATAAAACACTAATAAAGAGCGCTGTATTCTTGAATAAATGGCTTTCCTCTTAACTGCAGAAAGGCTAAAAATTGTTGACTGCTGTGTGATATCACCTGCTGAGCGGGCATTTTTATGTTCTCTAATAAGTCACTGACCAGCTCTAATTGACCGACATCCTGGCAAAAGTGAGCATCGGTTCCGGTGGTAATATAAGCGCCGACATCCCGTGCAATACAGGCAATTTCATAACAACGGGCAGCACTGCCGCTACGGCTTGCGCCTTTAAGTGATGAGTTGTTAATTTCTATCGCGACATTGTGCTGTTGGGCACATTCAATCACAGTATGAAAATCGAAATCAAATTCGGGGTTGCCTAAATGGCCAAGGGCATCGACACGACCACTTTTAATGGTATTAATCAGGGCTTGTGTATGAACGGCTTTATTTGCCGGAATAAATACAGGCTGGTGCAGACTGGCAAGAACCCAATCAAGACAGCGGTCTGTTTCTAAGGGAATATCAATGTCGCCGTCAATATTTAAAATATTGGCTTCCACGCCGCGGATCACCGCGACACCGGAAATAAATCTTGGCAGTATTTGCTGATTATTAAAAAACCAGTAATGAGGCGCGCCGGGCATAGAGCCGGAATGATCTGTCGTGCAGAACATTTTTAGTGCATTCTTTTCTGCGTGTTGAGCGTTCTCAATTAAAGTACTGTAGGCATGGCCACTGGCGTAAGTGTGGGTGTGGGTATCAACATCAAATTTCATAGAGCCTCAGGTGATTATCTTGCTAATCTGTATATTAATAATATGGCGACACGCTTAAATGCCAAACAAATATTTTTCAATAAGCTGCTGGCGCATTCAGTCGTTAAAGGCTTGCCTTACATTCAGAGCAAGGCAAGCCTAAGCACTATTTTTCGGACATATTCCAAAGAATATTCTGTCCTTCGCCCATCATGGTGCGTGGCATTTTGCCATCCCACTGTTGGGCACGCACATACTCGACAAGCAGGTTAGATTGTTTTAATGCTTCCGCCTTCTTTTGTATTGCCTGTGCTTCGGCAAGGCCTTTCAGCTTGATGGCTTCAGCTTCTGCGACCGCTTCGATTCTGATGGCATAGGCTTTACCGTCCGCAGTTGCTTTTGCCGCATCTCTTTTGGCGTTGGCCGTATTGACTTCGCGTTGCGCTTCTAGTTGCTGGCGATCCAGGCGGTGTTTTTCAGCGGCCGCTAAGTTTTTCTCTGTCTGCTTGGTTTCAATAGATTGAATATACTTCTTCGGCAGGCTAAGGTTCTCTAATTGTGCGGAATCCAGCTTGACTGGGTACTCTTTCATCTCTTCAAGCAAAAGCTCTTCAATTTGTGAAATAACGGCGCTGCGGTTCTGTACAATCTCTTCTGCTTTATATCTTGCCAATGCATCTTTGGCTGCCGAGCGTAACTTAGGATCAAGAATGCGCGATTCAAACTGACTCAGGCCACCATAACGTTTGAACAGTTCAAATGCCTGATCCCGGCGAACCGTCCAGTTAATAGAGACCTCAGCGGTAACAGGCATCTGCTCATGGGTAGAGGCATTGAGTTTCTCAAGGTTTTTTCGTGTGCGGATTTCCAACACTTCAATGCGGTCCACAAAAGGAATTTTAATGTGCAAGCCGGGGTTTACCTGCTCCGTGGCTTCGCCAAACCTTTTCACTATGCCAACATGACCCTCATCAATAGTATACATGGATCTGAACAGTGTCATTGCCAGGAACAAAAAAGCAATCAGCCACAGTAGACTCAACTTTCTTTTATTGCGGCTTTGCACAGCACTACTTGTATTAACCATTTTTTGTCATCCTTGTATAAAGTTTATCTATCCGTTTTAAAAATAAAAGTTAAGATATAC
>JBFGZH010000316.1:0-3269 GCA_041586895.1 Psychromonas sp.
ACGCTCGTTATTGACCTCGGTAGCGCGGATAGTGGCGCTCAGCTGCTCAATTTCAGCGAGGTCTTCTCTGTTAAAGCGGGTCTTTGCACAAAACACCAGCAGATAAGCGCCGTCTTTATATTTACTGGTATTGGTCGGCCAGGCGGCTTGTGCAAGTTCGGCTTTTTTAGCCGCATTGCTGATCACATACAGGTGCCAGGCCTGGGAATTAATAGAGGTCGGCGCAAGCGGCAGAGTGTTTAATAGGGTCTGCAGTTTATCATCGTCAATAGTGCCACCGGCTTTAAATACCTTGGTGCTGTAACGATGCAGCAGTGCGTTTTTCAGTTTTTCTAGCATAGTCTTTATTCCTTTAAAGCAAAGCACAGCGCGTTGCTGTTATTTTTCAATTAAGCCGGCTGAGATAGCGCGAATATCCTGCTCAGCTAGGGTGCCGGCAAAGAACTTCAGGCTGAGCATATTGATAATATAATCATAACGTGCATTGGCGAGCAGCTTTTCCGAGTCATATAAACTGCGCGTTGCATCCAGTACGTCGACAATAGTACGGGTACCGACTTCAAAGCCTGCTTCTACTGCTTCCAGGGCACTCGCGGAAGAGGCCAGGGTCTGCTCATAAGCGCGAATCGAGCTGATGGAGGCGCGGACATTGTTATAACCGCTGCTGATTTGCGATTCAATGCTGCGCAATGTTTCATTTAAATCTTCACTGGCGATCACATAGTTATATTGCGCCTGTTTAACCAGGGAAGTGGTTTTACCGCCGCTGTACAGGGGCAGATTAAATTCCAGACCGATAGTGCCGCTATTGATATCAGTATGGCTACCGCTATCATAATCGGTACTGTTGCGGCCTGCTCCCGCGACTAAATCTAAAGTCGGCATATGGCCTGTTGCCGCTAAATCAATCTGCATTTTCGCAAGCTCTTTAGCGATACGCTTACTATGCAGATCCAGGTTATGCTCCAGTGATTGTTTGCGCCAGGATTTTATATCCCCCTGCAGCTTTTGCGGAGAAAAAGTAGCGGCATTGAGATAGGCCACACTACGCACATCTTTGCCGGTCAATTCGCGCAGGGTATCATAGGAATTAAGCAGGGTATTTTCCGCGTTGATTTCATCGGCAATAGTACGATCATATTCCGCCTGGGCTTCATGAACATCGGTAATGGCAATCAGCCCGACCTCAAAGCGTTGCTTGGTCTGCTCGAGCTGGCGTTCAACGGCGCGTTTATTGGCTTGTACCGACTTAAGCGCTTGATCGGCACGCAGCACATTAAAATAAGCCGTTGCCGTTCGCAGTAACAGATTCTGCGCCGTCAAACCATACAGAGTGGCATACTGAGTGGCTTGTTTTTCGGCCAGATCGGATTGCTGCCAATAGGAAGTGTTATAAAGCGACTGGCTTAAAGCAAGGTTGGCACCATATTGGGAATTTGTGGCGCTATCTATGTTGGTCTTAGTATAGCCGCTAGATAGTGCCAAACCTATCTGCGGTAATAAGTCGGCATCACTTTCGCTGATTTTTTCCAGGTAGATATCATATTGCGCTTTGCTTTTAAGAATGGTCGGATCTTTAAGTTTGGCGGTTTGATAAACTTGCAATAAAGTGTCGGCATGCAGCGAGTAACTGAAACTCGTTAGCGCAACTAATGAAGCAAGAGAGATTCGTTTGAGTATCATGGCTAGTGGTCCTGTTAAATAATAACAAAGAGTTGAAATAATAAGCTAATATACAACAGCTTAGTTGTGCTTAGTGGTATTGCAAAACATCTATCTTGAGGAGAGTAGCAGAAAATGAACGAACATTCACTTGTAAATGAAACGCAGCAGATAAGTTATACACATGATGATGTGGAAATTTTAAAAAAAGAGAATTTATATAAGGGCTTCTTTAAATGTAATAAGTACACCTTAAAACATAAGCTGTTTGCCGGTGGCTGGAGCGCTGAGATGGAACGCGAGTTTTTTGAGCGTGGTCATGCTGCAGCGCTGCTGCCTTACGATGCTAAAAACGACACCGTTGTGCTGCTGGAGCAGTTTCGTCTCGGGGCGATGGACAGCCAGCAGTCACCCTGGTTATTTGAGCTGGTGGCGGGCATGATTGAAGAAGGTGAAGTGTCCTCCGAGGTGGTCAAACGTGAAGCTCTCGAGGAAGCGGGACTGACTATTTCATCCTGTCAGTTTATTACCAATTTTCTGGTCAGTCCGGGCGGCACCACTGAACAGATAGATCTGTTTGTCGCAAATGTGGACAGCAGCCTGGCCGATGGCGTGCATGGCCTGGAGGAAGAAGGGGAAGATATTCGTGTGCATGTTGTCCCTAGAGAAACGGCTTATCAATGGGTGGTGGACGGAAAAATTAATAATGCCACCACTATTATTGCCCTGCAGTGGCTGCAGTTAAATTGGCAGAACTGTCAGCAATTATAATTTTCAATTATGCGGCTATTGACGAAAAATGAGATGCTGTTAACATTTCTGTCATTTTATTGCCGCGCTCTATTCGTGCAATGGTAGCATTGTCGACTCGTGTAACTGAGTCAATAATAACCTGTTGGTCAAATATTTAAGTCAATATCTAGGCGTTATGAATAAACAAGAAGTTGCAAAATTACAAGCCGATGCGCAGGGAAACTTAGTCCTGCTGCAGATCACCGATACCCATCTTTTTGCGGATAGAGAAAAAGATCTGCTGGGTATTAAAACGGTGCAGAGCTATGAAGCTGTTATTGAGCACGCATCCCAATATTCAACGCGCTGCCAGGCGGTTTTATCGACGGGGGATCTTTCTCAGGATCATTCGCCGCAATCCTATATTGATTTTACAACGCGCATGCAAGTCCTCAATATGCCCTGTTACTGGCTGCCCGGTAATCATGATCTGCAGTCGGTGATGTTACCGAGTTTATTGCAGCAGGGGTTAGCACAGACGCGGCAGATTGTTAGTGAGCATTGGCAGATTATTATGCTTGATTCGCAAGTCGAAGGCCTGGTCTATGGTGAACTGGCTGCACAACAGTTGGACTTTCTCCAGCAGGCGCTGACTGATTATCCGCATAAGCATGCTTTAATCTGTCTGCACCATCATGTTTTCCCGGTCGGCTCAAAATGGCTGGATCAGCATATTCTCAAAAACAGCCAGCCGTTGTTGCGAATTATCGAGTCCTTCAGCAATGTGCGCGCGGTGCTCAGCGGGCATGTCCACCAAAGCAGCGAAACTCTGCATAAGGGGGTCTCTTTTATGACCACGCCATCAACTTGTGTAC
>JBFGZH010000317.1:0-3256 GCA_041586895.1 Psychromonas sp.
CATAGTTATCCGGTATCTCCATCACTTTGCGGGTAGTGGCCACGGCATGGTCGAGAATTGCTTGAAACTCAGGCGCACGGTGCGAGAGCGCCAATGAGGTCAAGCCGGGTTTATTAAAGATGGCCGCAATCTTTTCCTCGACGGCCTTGGGCAGGCCCGTAGGACCCGGGCTGAAGTTGATGATCTCTTCTGCTGGGGCGGTAGAGCTAAGCGAGCCGACCAGGGCCGGGTGGATGTTTGTATTCATTTTATTTCTGCTCCAAACTATCAGTGTATGTCAATGAGGACCGCTATCAGGTCACTAAATGCTATGTATTACTGTGCGTCTGCGCTCTCGAAATCAGCGCGAGATAAGCACGAGCGTGATTTTTATTGAACGGCGCAGCCAGGCAAACAGCCTTACTCTCTAAGAGCAAAGGCTATTACGCTGTTATTATCGCGAGTTGAGGGTGATTATTTGTGTTTAAGGGGGACGACTAATACTGGAATGCGCGAACGCGCTAACACATTTCTGGCGACACTGCCTAAAAAGGTTTCCACAAAGCCTTTTTCATGGGTGCCCATGACAATCAAGTCAGCCTCAAGCTCTCTTGATGTCTTTAATATTGCTTCCGTTGGAAAAGACTCAGTGATCTTGACCGATTTAATTTTTTTTCGTACTGCCAGCTCTTCCGGCAGGACATTAGCCCAGAACTTATCCTGCATCTCTTCAAGTTTTTTTTGTGCCTGCCTTTTGCGCGCTTTTAACATTTCCGCTCGCTGAGCATCATCCATCACATAGCTTTCCAGTGCCATTCTGGCATCACTGGAAAGCTTCTCTACTACGTGTAGAATATGGATCTCAGCACCGGTTTTTTGCGCTAAATAAGCAGCGTATTTAAAATACTCTTCTGAGCTTTTTGATAAATCAGTACTAAACAGAATTTTTTTAAATTCAAACATAATAAATATCCTCCAGTATGTAATCTGCTTTAGTGAACTAAAGCAGATTATTGAATAGCTTAGTAACCTAATAACCTGGGCAGTAACAATGCAATCTGAGGTATATAAGCAATGATAATAACCGCCGTCGTCGACACTAGCGCAAAAGGTAATGCCTTAGCCGTTACTTCTTCCAAAGGCGTATCTGATATACCCGAGGCAACAAATAAGTTTTCTCCTAATGGCGGCGTTGAGAAGCCAATGGATAAGCTACAAACCATCACGATACCAAAGTGAACCGGGTCGATACCCAGCGTATAGGCAACGGGTAAAAGCACCGGAGTTAAAATCATAATCGCCGCAAGAGTTTCCATAAACATGCCGACAAACAGCAGAAAAGCGATGATTAATAGCCAGATAAGGTAGAGATTATCGGTCAGGCTAAGCATGGATTCAGCCACCATTGCCGGAATTTGATTTTCTACCAGAATACGACCAAATGCTGTGGCGGTAAAAAGGATCAGTAAGACACGGCCCGATAACCAGGTGGTTGTCTCTAAAGAGTGAATTAAATCTTTTATTTTTAATTCTTTGTGCACAAAAAAGCCGATAAACAGGGTATAGAATATGGCAATAATTGCCGACTCGGTTGGCGTAAATAGACCCGAGTAAATACCGCCCAGTATCACCAGTGGCGCTAAAATTGACCAGATACCGGATTTTGCTGCCCGGCCGATTTGTGCGGCTGACCAGCCTTCGCCACTGCCTTTATAACCATAGCGACGACATTGAATATAGTTTAAGGTCATTAAAGCGATAGCCATAACGACACCGGGTAGAAATCCAGCGATAAACATTTTCGGTATGGAAATACTTTGGAATTGACCATGCTCTGCTATCGCATCAAGCGGCACAGTTAAACCTAATGCCGATATACCAAAAATAACCATAGGGATTGAAGGCGGAATAACAATGCCTAAACCACCGGATGAAGCCGTAACCGCTGAGGCATAGCCTTTGTCATAACCGCGATTGGCCATAGCCGGAATCATGAGCATGCCGACGGCTGCAGTTGTTGCCGGGCCGGAACCGGAAATCGCACCAAAGAACATACAAGCTAAAATAGCCGCCGCAGACATACCGCCGGTCACCGGGCCAGCGAAGCTTTCCGCCAGGGTAACCAGCCGCTTGGATATACCGGAGGCTTCCATTAATGCCCCTGCCAAGATAAAAGCAGGGAGTGCCATAAGCGGAAAGGAGCCCACCGAGTTGAAGGCTATTTGTACAAATTTTATCGGGTTTTCATCTAAAAACAGGAAAGAGGCCAACGCCGCAATCCCTAATGACACCATCACTGGTGCGCCGAGTATTAATAAAGCTAGGAAAGAGCCAAATAACACCATAACTATGGATGCTTCACTCATACGTCATTCTCCGTATTTACTGCTTGTTTTTTTGCAGCTGCTTGAGCTGTTTTCTTTTCTTCATCTGCTGTATCAGTATTGACTAAGTCATTCATTTCTTGCGATTCAGGGTCAATGACTTCGACTCCCTTAACAAATTTCAAGTAATTCACCTGTATGATGCGAATAGTCATCAATGTAAAGGCAAGCGGCAGGATCAAGTAAATATACTTCATGGGAATGCCCAGCGTCTGCGACTTCCAGAACAGGTTCATTTTATTGAAAACAAAGTCAGAACTGAGGTAAATAAAGTAGCCGTTAAAACCAATCCAGAGCAGATCGGAAAGGAGCTCCATAGTAGTACTGAGTTTTGCTGGCAACCATCTGTAGTGAAAGGTTACGCGGTTATGTGCGGATAACTTTGCTGCATAGCTTGAACCTAGAAATACAAACCATACAAATAGATAGACGGATAATTCTTCACTCCATGTGATGGAATATCCTAAAACTTCACGTGATAATATTTGTGCAAATAGCAGAGTAACAAAGGTCACTAATAGCGCCCTGCAAATATAACTCTCAAAGTTATCCATTATTTTTAAAATTATTTTCATAATTTTACTGTGCTCCGTTTAGAGAGATCAGCGCCGGCTTTAAAAATAGGTCATTTGTTATCACCGGCACTGGAAAAGCAGAGTGTTGCCACTCTGCCTTGCAGTTACTTAGATTTCTTCTCTACCTAAAGTACGTAGTAATTCATTAATTTTTTCTTTACCACCCACTTGTTCGTAGAACTCTGGCCAAACACCTGCCTGTGCTTTTTTAACCCACTCAGCTTCATCTTCTAACTGGTCAATTTGCATGCCGTATTTTTCAACCAGTTCCTTCTTGATGCTGTCTTCTTTATTCTTAATCCAAGCAAGGCTGTATGC
>JBFGZH010000318.1:0-3236 GCA_041586895.1 Psychromonas sp.
TGACGCTGACGGCAAAATACAGTCTAGGTATTTATCTATTACATCCGCTGTTATTGATCCCTGTGCGAGATTTAGAGAATGGCTTTTACTCTTTATTTATCTCAAATTGGCTGGCAATTCCGATTATTACTGTGGTGATCATGTTTATCACGCTGTTATGCACTATGCTATTAGTAAAAATACCGCTGCTGAGACGTCTCGTACCTTAATGCCAATTGCTTGGAGCGCTTCTTTGGCCGGCGCCGGATCGCTATCCGCTCAAAAAACGCTGCGTTATAGCAGAATAGTGGCGTATTTAAGGAGGATGTCAAATAGTTAATTGGCGCTGCAGATTCTTCAGCATCTGTGCCGTCGCCCCCCAAATCATTCTGTTTTGGTAGGGAATGCAGTAGATAAAATGGCGCTTTTTATTGGCCGTTAAATGCTGCAGATAAAAGTTTTTTTTATTAAGAAAGAATTCCAGCGGCACTTCAAAGACGGTTCTCACTTCCTGCTTATCTATATGCAGTGAATGCTGACTCTGCACGAAACCCAGATAGGGCGTGACAATAAAGCCACTGACGGTCGGTAATTTAGCCAGGCTGCCAAAGAGGCTGATCTGCTTCTGTAAAATGCCAATCTCTTCTTGTGTTTCCCGCAATGCGGTATGTTGCAGACTGCTATCGCTTGGCTCATATTTGCCTCCGGGAAAACTGATTTGTCCCGGATGGTGGCGCAGATGCAGCGCACGCTCGGTAAGAATGATATTTAAGCCATGACGGCGTTTTACCAGGGGAATTAAAACGGCGGCTTTTTTTAAGTGGTTATTCTTGATAAATAATGGCTTTCCTGCACTGCGCGGTTGCACATTGGCAGCTTGCCTGTGCAATAAAAAGCGGTTTAAAAAAGTTTGTTTATCCATGGGCTGACTCGAAACGCAACAGGCCTTGATCATAGCAGTTATTGCAAGCGTTACCAAAACAAGCGCTGAAAAGATGACCTTTGCCAATCGATAAAATTTTACAAAATATTGCCCGCGTCACTCTATTGATAAGTCTGTTATAAATGTTTGCTTTTTTGTGAGGTTCACCCTTTCTTACTGCCTCTGCTGTGCTATTTTTTACCGATTCTCACATGGCTTTAATTTTTATGACTCTCTGGCTAGGTTGTTTATTTGCGCTCTTTTGCTTGCTCACAAAGGCTGAAGGAGCTATATGCAGCTGCACAGAAGGATGTTGACTTTGTCGCTGATAAGCTGACACAAAGGGTTGGTAGGTATGAAAAATGTTATCTATTTAGCAGGGATGCTTAGTTGCTTATTTCCTTATTTGCTGCTCGCGGAAGATGCCGGGCATGATCTTTCTGATCTTGATTTTGAGCAACTGATGCAGATGGAGGTCACCTCGGTCAGTAAAAAGAGCGAAAAACTCTCTGAAGCCGCAGCGGCGGTTTATGTGGTCACGGAAGATGAGATTCGCCGCTCTGGCGCCACCAACATTCCCGAAGCTTTGCGCCTGGTGCCCGGCGTTGATGTCGCGCAGATTGATCCTAATAAATGGGCGGTCAGTATCCGTGGTTTTAACGGCCGTTTTGCCAATAAGTTATTGGTGCTGATTGATGGCCGCAGCGTTTATACGCCTACCTATTCCGGTGTCTACTGGGAATATTTTGATTATCTGATGGAAGATATTGCCCGGATCGAAGTGATCCGCGGACCGGGCGCCACTTTGTGGGGCACCAATGCGGTAAATGGAATTATCAATATTATCACCCGCGAAGCCGGTGAAAATCCGGGCGGTTCGCTCTCTGTTGCGGCAGGTAATGAATATCAGGGCGCTTCGCTGCGGCAGGGCGGGGAAATATCTGAAAATGCGCAGCTGCGCGCTTATGCCAAAGGGCGGCGTATTGATGAGTCGAAAAACCTTGCCGGTGAAGATCAGGATAATGGCGGTGATTATCTGCAGACCGGCTTTCGCCTGGATGTTCAGCCCAATGAGAAGCAGTGGCTGAGCCTGCAGGGGGATCTATATCGTGATGATCTCAGGCAGCAGCACAATTTTCCGACCTTTACGCCGCCCTATGATTATCAAACAGTTAATGATGATGTTGAGGCTAAAGGCGGTAACCTAAACCTGCGCTGGGGTTTGATTACCGGGCTGGATTCAGAAGTAAGCGCCCGTTTCAGTTATGACTTTTATGATCATCAGGAAATCAAATATGGTGACAATCGTGATACTTATGATATTGAGTTACAGCAGCAGTTCAGTCCGCTGGAAAACCATGACCTGGTCTGGGGAGCCGGTTATCGCCTCAGTGAAAATGAGTTCACCTCCTCACAATATGTCTCTATGGCAGATGCAACTAACAGCAGTAAAATCTGGAACCTGTTTATGCAGGATACTATCCACTTTCCAAAACAGAATATCGCGCTGACCTTGGGCGCCAAACTTGAAGATAATAACTACAGCGGCACGGAATTTCAGCCGAATCTACGCGCCAACTGGGTGCCGAGTGAGCAGCTGACCTGGTGGGCGGCGATATCCAGGGCAAAACGCTCCCCTTCGCGTGGGGACACTGAAGCTTATGTTAATGTAAGTATGGATACCAGTGTTTATCCTACCCTGACACAAGTTCAAGCTAACGAGAACTTTCAATCCGAGCAGTTAGATGCCTATGAGTTAGGGGTGCGTTGGAATCCGCTGCCAAAGCTTTCTGTTGATCTGGCCACTTTTTATAATGATTATTCAGATCTGCGCAGCTATATTATCGCGGATCTCGACTATAGCAATTTTCCGCAGTATCTGCTGCAGGTGCTTGAGCTGGAAAATAATATCAAGGGGCACAGCCTAGGCGGAGAACTGTTAGTCACCTGGCAGGCAACGCCAGGCAGCCGTTTTCGCTTTGTCTATAACTACCTGGATATCGAGCTGGAGGATACAGAGGAGGATCTGTTTAGCACAAGTATGATTAGTTTGGATGAGGACAGATCCCTTAACCATCAGCTTTCCCTGTGGGGAAGCTTTGATTTAAGCAAGGCAGTGGAATTAGATGTGCGCCTTTATTATACGGATAAGCGCAGTTGGTGGAACGAAAGCATTGATGCGACTGTTAACGGGGATCTGCGCCTTGGCTGGCAGGCAAGCGAGTCTCTTGCCTTATCGCTGGTCGGACGCAATCTGCTGCATTCCGCCGAGCAGGAGTTTATCACTGAATCCTGGTCGTCTTCCTCAGCCATTGAGCGCAGTGTCTTTATTAAA
>JBFGZH010000319.1:0-3231 GCA_041586895.1 Psychromonas sp.
AGGCTCTGCCTTGTATAAAGCACGAATAAATTGCTGAAAAAATGCACGCGAAAGGTCAACAGACCCTAATAATACCCTCCTTAATTAGCATTTTGCAGTAAAATAAGTATATAGCTTTTCATTTTACGGAATCTGCTTATGTTTGCGCGTTGCTACCGTTACTTTGCTTTACGGCCGTATTGGCTTGCTCTGCTGATCTGTGCGCTTTTATTGTCCTGGATGTTAATAAAGCCCGGCGATAAGCCAGTAACAGAGGTACAGAGCGGCGCCGATAAAGAAAAGTTACCGCGCGTGCAGGTCACCCGTTTTACCCCGCAACAGATAACCCGAACCCTGACCCTATATGGAAAAAGTGAAGCCAGCAGGCGTGCAGTTATACGTGCTGAAGTGGCCGGAAAAATAGTCGCAATCAGCGCTCAAAAGGGGCGTTATGTTACAGCAAATACAGACTTGGCCAAAATTGAAAAAAGTGCTCTACCGCAGCAGTTAGCTCAGGCTGAAGCTTTGCTTAGCGAACGGCTATTAAACTTTAATGCGGCTAAGTCATTAAATGCCAGAGGGTTGTTGGACAGGGCTGCTTTAGCTGCCGCCAATAGCTTATTGTTAGCAGCGAAAACCAGGGTTAAGCAGCTGCAGTTAGAGTTGCAGCGTACCACCATAGTGGCCCCTTTTGCCGGCATGGTGCAGGAAAAACTTGCCGAGCAGGGGGATTATCTGCAAGTCGGGGACGCGCTTTTTGCTTTAGACAGTCTCGACCCTATTATTATTCGTGGCGATGTGACGGAGCACGATATCGGGCAGCTGCAATTGGGGCAGGCCGTATCGGCTACGCTGCTCTCGCAGGAGAAAATTTTCGGCAAAATCAGCTATATTGCTGCATATTCAGATCCTCAAAGTAACACTTTCCGCGTCGAAGCTGAATTTGCCAACGGTGATTTTAAAATACGCTCGGGTATGAGCGCAGAGCTGTCTATTCCTCTTTATTCGGTTGCGGCGATTTATATTTCTCCCGCGGTGCTGGCGCTTGATGCCCAGGGCAATTTAGGGGTGAAGCTGGTCAAAGAAGGAGTCGTTGTTTTTCAAGGCATTGACCTTGTTGATGCTGATAATGACGGGGTCTGGTTAGCAGGTTTTAGTGAAGCGGTTGATATTATTACCCTAGGACAGGGATTCGTTAAACCCGGCGATCCTGTGCAGGCGATTGCCGCGGAGCAGTAATTATGAAAACGATTATTGATGCTTCACTATCCCGCAAGCGTGCCTTGCTGCTGTTATTAGCTTTTTTGCTGGTGGCCGGATTGAACGCTTATATCCATATTCCTAAGGAATCGGATCCGGATATTCCCATTCCCTTTATCTATGTTTCTGTTGCTCACGAAGGGATTTCCCCTGAAGATGGCGAACGTTTACTGCTGCGTCCGCTGGAAAAAGAGTTACGCGGTATTGAAGGGATCAAGGAGATGAAAGCAACCGCCAGCTCAGGCTATGCGTCGCTTGTTCTGGAGTTTTATATTGATGTGGATATCAGCGATGCCTTGATTGATGTCCGTGAGCAGGTCAGTCAGGCCAAGGGCAAGCTGCCGCAGGACAGCGATGAGCCGATTATCAAGCAGATCACACTGGCGACGGAAAATCCGGCGCTGACGATCTTATTATCGGGGAGTGCCCCTGAGCGAGCCTTGCTGACTCTGGCCCGCTCACTGCAGGATAGCTTAGAAGGTTTTGCCGAAATTCTGGAGGTGAATATTGGCGGTGATCGCGAAGATATGGTGGAAATACTGGTTGATCCTTTGCTGATGGAAAGTTATCAGCTCAATATGACAACTATCTATAACCTTATTGCACGTAATAACCGTCTGGTTGCCGCCGGTGTCCTGGATACGGGTAAAGGGCGTTTTCCGATTAAAGTACCGGCGGTCTTTTCCAGCATTAATGATGTGATGACCATGCCGATCAAGGTCACGGCTGATAAAGTGATTAGTTTTGCGGATGTGGCACAAATTCGCCGTACCTTTAAGGACCCGTCAAGCTTTGTGCGCGTCAATGGTCTGCCGGCTATCTCGCTGGAGGTGATAAAACGGCCCGGTGAAAATATTATTCATAGCGTTGATAAAGTAAAAGCCTTTATTGCCGAAAACAGCAGGTTCTGGCCGAGTAATATTCAGGTCAGTTATAGCGGTGACAGTGCGGAAGATGTTAAAACTATGCTTAATGATCTGCAGAATAATGTCCTGAGTGCGGTATTGCTAGTGGTCATTGTCATTATTGCCGTACTGGGTATGCGCAGCGCGATCCTGGTCGGTATTGCTATTCCCGGATCTTTTTTAACCGCTATATTAGTGTTATGGGTGTTCGGGATCACGGTCAATATTGTGGTTTTATTTGCCCTGATTATGGCCGTCGGTATGTTGGTTGACGGGGCCATTGTGGTTAGTGAGTTTGCCGATCGCGAGATGAGTGCCGGCACTGCCCGCCATCAGGCTTATCTGAATGCAGCCAAACGCATGGCCTGGCCGATTATCGCGTCAACTGCGACCACGCTGGCGGCTTTTGCGCCATTGCTATTCTGGCCGGGGATCACCGGCGAGTTTATGAAATATCTGCCGCTGACGCTGATTGCCACATTAAGCGCATCACTGTTAATGGCGCTGATTTTTATTCCGCTATTAGGCAGTGTCTTCGGCAAAGCACGCGTACTTTCTGAACAACAAAAACATAATGCTTTGCTGGCAGAGCAGGGCGAATTGTTAAGGCTTAGCGGTTTTACCGGTCTGTACGTTAAAGTCCTGCACAAGGCGATTAAAAAACCCTGGCTAGTGCTGCTCTTTACTGTCGTTCTGGCGATTTCAGGCGTGGCACTCTTTGCCTCTTCGCAGCTTGGGGTGGAGTTTTTTCCGGAGGTCGAGCCCAGGGGAATTAATGTTAAGGTACGCTCCTATGGTGACTTTTCGATTTATGAACAGGATCGCATCATGTCCATTATTGAGCAGAAAATATTACCGCTCAGTGACGAAATTGCGACGCTTTACCTGAAAAGCGGCGATCCCAACGGCGAACTTATCGGCAATATGCGCATTAACCTAAAGGAGTGGCAGCAACGGCGCAGTGCTGATCAGATCATTGCCGATATACAGCAGCGCACCAGCGATTTAGCGGGGCTGGAAATCGAGCTGAAAAAAGATCAGGCCGGCCCGCCGGCGGGTAAAGATCTGCAGATTGAAATTGGCTCGC
>JBFGZH010000320.1:0-3228 GCA_041586895.1 Psychromonas sp.
AAGTACTTTCATAACAGGCACCTCCTATGATCAGGTTTAGTCAATTATTAAGGTTCTAGCAAAAACCCTTTTACTTGTTGTTAATAGTGAATTTCATTCAGCGTATGGAAATCGCCGCCTGTAAAAGAAGGGATTTTGTGCCCAAGCCTATTCTTTAACCAGCTGTTATATTTGTAAAATGATTTGGCTGTCCCGATCTTCCTGGTCTAAAGTAGTTGGGCAACATAAAGCAGAGATTAAAAGCGATGGAAAAAGTAAGTTGGAAACCAAGTCGCCATGCATTCGCAGTTGTTGTTTAGACGAAACTGCTATGTGTTTAGGATGTTACAGAGCGTTATCTGAAATTACCAGTTGCTCAGCTGCAACCGAGGAGGATAAAAGAGTAATAATTGCTCAATGTAAATTGCGTAAAATTGCTAAAAACTAAGTTTTGAGCTAGCTCTGGCGGCTAATTATACCCGGTCATCTCCACGAACCCCTGACCAGTATGTGAGCCAGCAAAAGTGACCATACCCTCGAAATATTCAATACCAAAACGCATGATTTGTTTGTTATTGATAATTTCTATATTGATATCGACACCTTGAGATTTAATCTTCAAGGTAAACTGCTGCGGATAACCAAACTCACTTAACTCGTTACTTTGCAGGTAAATATCATTAATCGATAATATATCTATATCGCCGTTGCTATACATCAGGCTGCCATATATAAAATCAGCTTTATCGGAACGAATGCGGTAAATCATTAATGCTTTATCTTTGGATAAGCGTAACGAAAACCAATCCCAACCCTGCTGGTCCTGTGCGAGAAGGTTGGATCCCCATTCCCGATCAAACCATGCATTTCCGGTTACTGTTTGCCATGTTCCCTGCCATAATATTTTACCCTTTACATCAATGAAGGGCTGGGAATAATAATGGCTGGCAATATCTTCACTGCGGTGCTTTATACTAAAACCTTTGTTTCCTTGGAGATAAAAAGGTTTGGAAGTGGATAATGATAGTTTTACCTGCCAGATTGCTTGCTCAATATTCTCACTTTCCTTTAGCTGTGTATTGTTACTGGCATAATTTGCAGAGCCATAACTGAGTTTTGCGGGTAATAACTGAGCTGATGATTGCCATATCCAGTCATCAATAACTGCTCTAAAAGGCGTAGCAGTCACTTCAACATTAGCCAATTCTTCTCTGCCCTCTCGAAATGCAGAAAGGTGTACTTTTGTATCCGCTAACCCTGCATGAGCGAAATACCAATGGCGATTATTGACAGCTGTGCGGAATAAAGTCCATTGACTGGCGAAACGTTGACCGTCATCGGAAGTTAAGTTAGCCGTTAAGTACCACCATTCATGTCGATACTCTTTATGAGGTGAATGTGCTCTCGGAAAGGTGATTTTATTACTGACAGAGGCCTGCCTATACTGTTGTTGATCCTTAGCCAGTTCTGTTAGAGGCGTGCTTATCGGTGTATCTTCAGGGATTAAGTAAGTAGCCAACAGGTACAAGACTAAGAGCAGCAGTGTTATCAGCAATAAGAGATAATAACCTTTGCTATTTTTTAGCACATTCATAAGCTGGTCCTGAGATTAACTTTAAGCAGCGGAATACTTAACGCGGGAATTAAAAATAGCAAACTAAGTAGGCTACTGACTGCAAAAGAGCCAATATTTAAGATCAGTGGCATTGACCAGCCAAATGAGGCTGGCAACACTTTACTCACTAATGCATCAGCGAGAATCGTTGCTATTGGCCAACTCAGCAAAATGGCACCGAAAGCAAGCACTAACCATTGCATCAGCATATGTGTAAACAACTCCATTTTGCTATACCCTAAACTGCAAAGAATGTATAAATCAGTTTTGCGGGCCAACTCCAGGCTATTTGCTGATAAAAATAACCCCAAACAAGCAATTGAAAGTAATAGCGCAGCTATGGCCTGGACAAGTACGAAAGTTTGCGAAAAGACCGCAAGCGCCCGTTTTTTTATTTGTCGCGGTTCGTAGATTTGCTGCTCTTCTAATTCGACAGCCATTAAGATATTCTCTTTGCTGATCGACTTGCCAGCTTCAAAAAAAACTGCAAAACCGGTATCAATCCAACCAGTAAACACTTCTGTTATTACTTGCTTATTCACAGTAACGGCAAAACCCGGGTAGCCATATTGATAATAAATGCCTGTAATCTGACACTCATATTGTTTGCTCCCTTGTGACAGGAGCAATGTCTGTCCTGCAGAAAGTTGTTTCTTTAAGGCAAGCTGTTCATTGATATAGCAGCCCTTATCAAGCGTAGCTGCTGAGGATTTGAAAAGTAATGATTCAAGTTGGCGAGCAGACTGGTAACTTGAAACTTTGACGGAGGTATTATCAAGCTGTGCCCAGGTATGTTGAAATAGAGTGTATTCTGCGACTTCTTTTTTATTGTCTAACCAGCGAGTTACCTGTTGATTTTGCCAGCGCTTATGGCGAATAAATATATCCGCTGTTAATTGCTGATCCAGATATTTTACAAATGCAGTTTCAAAACTGTCCACCATTAAAGAGGCGGCAATACTTGAAGTGAGTGCCAAATAGAATGCAGCAAGGGGTAAATAACGTCGGGTAATTTGCATACGTGCATCTTTAATCATGTATTTGAAACGGAAAGATTTAAGTAAAGAGGCAATTGCGATAAGCAGCAATTGTAAAAAGTTTGCCAGTAGTGCAACACTTGCCATTAATAAAAATCCGTACTTCAACATAATTTCAGACCAGTTATTATTCGGCATAAAGCAAAATAACAAGAACAAAATAATGCTGGCTACTAAGGTTTGCAGGCGAGGAAATGGTTCGCTCGCTGCACTTGCAGATACCGCGATATGGGGTGTACTGATAAGCTTAAACTGCTTGATTAACGCGAGTAATACTGTTGCCGATGAGATGCATAATGCCCATATAAAGTATTGCCACTGCCACACAAAATGGCCACTGCTGTTAAGTGAATATAGCTGGTTAAGGGTTAAGCCAAGTAAGGGTAATAAAACGACAACTAAAGCAATAGCTAGCAATATACCGAGGATACTGGCGACGCATACTAAAAATAATAGTTCGATTAACAGGGCTATTTTTAGGGTTTTTAAGTGCACGCCTAATAAACGTAATTGTGCTGCTAATCTAGCACGCTTGCGCCAAGCCTGATTGCCGGCTTGAAAGGCAATAAACATACTCATAATAAACCCCAATATAGC
>JBFGZH010000321.1:0-3213 GCA_041586895.1 Psychromonas sp.
CACTAAGCGCGCTTTTTCCCCTCCGGAAAAGGGAGCCACTTTCTCTAATGCTTTGTCACCTTGAAAACCAAAGCTACCGAGGAAGTTTCGTAAAGCCAGTTCTTTTTCCTCCGGTGCTAACCGTGAGAGGTGATCCAGCGGTGTTTCATCTAAACGCAAAAATTCTAACTGGTGCTGGGCAAAATAACCGATCTTGGCATTTGGGTTGATCGCCAACTTACCGGAAAAAGGCTTTAACTCATTTGCCAGCAGTTTAATCAGGGTTGACTTACCTGCCCCATTTCTCCCTAACAGGCCAATACGACTCCCCGGCACCAAGTTTAACTTAATCTTATCCAAAATCAGCAATTCATCGTAACCCGCACTTACTTTTTCTAAGGTTAATAGCGGCATCGGCAAGGCATCGGGCTTTCTAAATGCAAAGCTAAATTGGCTATCGACATGTGCTGGCAGTAGCTCTTCCATTTTCTCCAGCGCTTTAATGCGGCTTTGTGCCTGCTTGGCTTTGCTGGCTTTATAGCGAAAACGATCGATATAGCTGTGCATATGGCTTATCTGCTTTTGCTGCTTTTCGTAGGAAGCTTGCTGCTGAGCCAGCTTTTCAGCACGCTGACGCTCAAAACTTGTATAGTTGCCGGTATATTCATGCAGTTGCTGTTGCTCAATGTGAATAATTTTATCCACCACAGAATCAATAAAGTCACGGTCATGGGAAATAAGGATCAAGGTTCCGGGATATTGGCGCAGCCAGCGCTCCAACCAGATGACCGCATCTAAATCCAGGTGGTTGGTCGGCTCATCCAGTAACAGCAGATCTGAAGAGCAAAGTAACGCCTGCGCGAGGTTTAAACGCATACGCCAACCACCGGAAAAATCACTGACACTGCGCCCCTGCGCCTGCTGCGAGAACCCTAAACCAGCCAGCAGTTCAGCGGCACGCGATTCAATGGTGTATCCTCCGGCATTATCCAGCTGAATATGCAGTTCGGCGATCTTGGTGCCGTCATTTTTAGCTTCGGCATCACGCAGCTGTTGCTGCAACAAGCGAAAATGCGTGTCGCCATCAATCACATACTGCAGGGCATTTTTATGCAATGCAGGCGTTTCCTGCGCCACACTGGCAAGACGCCAATGCGCTGGGATCGTCAAATCCCCGTTATCAACTTGTGCCTGTTTTTTTAATAGCGTAAAAAAGCTCGATTTACCGCAGCCATTTGCCCCGACTAAGCCCACTTTCTGGCGCGGATTGACTGTTGCACTGGCATTTTTCAGCAAAGGTTTACCACCGCGGATGAATTCAATATTACTGGCAACAATCATAAATAAAATTTCTCAATCTAAGGGTAAGGATAAAAACAGCAGGGATAATAGCTAATTTTACAAAATTGAGCCATAGCCGCGGCTAATGAAAGGCAATTTGTTGACCTGCATAGGTAACTTAGCGCGATGAATACGGCGGCGCAATGTGCAGCGAGCTTGACACTTCTGCCCGGACATTAGAAAATGCGATAAATGGCTAATTTGTGTGCAATATGCACTAATGCAGACCAGCCACTCCGCTTCAGGTCACTTTGAGCAGCAAAACAGCTTGTTGGCTGCTGCTGCGACTCGACAAAATTAATAACAGTGAGATATAAAATGAAAATCCAAAAAAATTCCGTAGTTTCAATCCACTTTGGTGTTGCTGAAGTTGACGGTAACGCATTAGATAGCACAGAAAATGGCGCACCACTTGAATATATTCAAGGCTCGCATTACTTAGTTCCGGGTTTGGAAGCGGAGTTAGAAGGTAAAGAGGTGGGTGATAAGTTTGATATTAAACTGGAAGCGGAACAAGCATACGGCCCGTTTCAGGAAGAACTGGTACAAGAGGTACCACGCTCTTTATTTGAAGGAATCGATGAAGTTGAAGTGGGCATGTCGTTTCATGCAGAAAGCGACCAGGGTCCTCGTACTGTTGAAGTGACAGCGGTCAATGATGACACTGTGAGCATTGATGCCAACCATCCGCTTGCCGGCATGGCTTTACAATTTGTCGGTGAAGTGGTTGGAATCCGCGAGGCAACCGCTGAAGAGCTTGAGCACGGTCATGTCCACCAGGCCGGTGGCTGCGGTGGTCACCATGCCCATGAACACGCAGAAGATCATGAGTGTTGCGGTGGCGATAAGAGCAAACATGCCGAAGGCGAAAGCTGTTGTGGTGGCGGCGGCTGCCATTAATCTTTAGCAGCCAAAATGGCAATGATGCAGCACTAACTGCAATGCGGCATCATTGCTGGCAGCCTTTTGAGGCAGTTTCTCTCTTTAAGCTAGCTATAAACAAGCTATAAACAAGCCAAAAGCAGCTTTTCACCTTGCTCCCTAGCGCGACAATAGCCATCCTGTTCTATACTCACAGTCTGTCTCCTTTATTAAGGGAATTTTGTGAAATTAGCTGTGCAATGGATATTGCAGCATTTACAGCGTCTTACCGAGCTGTTGCTACCCGCACAATGCCTGCTATGCCGCTTACCGAGCAATAATAAACTTATCTGCCAGTATTGCCAGAGCGCCTTACTTCAGGAGCGGCCCTGTTGCCATCACTGCGGCTTAGCCTTGCCTGAAGCGCAGCCTTTCTGCGGCGATTGCTTAAAAAAATCCCATCTTTTTACGCAACTGCATGCCCTGGCTGATTACCAACAACCCTATTCGCGCCTGATTAAAAATTTTAAATATAAAAAACAACTGCTTAATGGTGAATTATTGGCATTACTGCTGATAAAATCACTGACTCGCAGCAGCACACGGCAACAAATTTCCAAGGTGGATTACTTATTACCTGTTCCTTTACACCAACAAAAACATCAGCAGCGCGGTTTTAATCAAGCGCAACTGCTCGCCCAACAGCTATCCCGACAACTAGATATCCCTATGTTACTTGACACTGTACAACGCCATAAACACACCGCAGCTCAAGAAGGCCTTTCTGTAGCAGCAAGAAAATCCAACTTGAGCAATGCTTTTAGTATTGCGCCTCGACAGAAGGCGAAATTATCCGGCACTTACATTGTGATTATTGATGATGTTGTGACGACAGGGGCAACCGTCAATAGTATCTGCCAAACTTTATTACAGGCAGGGGTTAAACGCGTCGATGTCTGGTGCCTCTGCAGAACAGTATTAGCAGATAAATAGCTAGAAAATTACGCCGGTTGGTATTAATATTAATCCCCG
>JBFGZH010000322.1:0-3188 GCA_041586895.1 Psychromonas sp.
GATTTAAAGGCCGGGATTAAGCGCCCTGCCCTTGACTAACTGTTTTTTACTTTCTGTAAAAAAAGATCTTTTATCAATGCAACCCGTTTTTTATTAACACCCAAGTCACTGTATCCGACCCGCGATGAGGCGCGAAAATGAATGCTGTTTTTTTCCGAATCAAGCCTAATCTCCAGATCGTCAACAAACCCGAAGACAGCTGAAGAAAAGGTAGCGGCGATATAGCTCTTATTTTCTGTTTCTATGACTCCGCCTAAGCCTTTAATCGTTTCCTGAAGTATTTGCAGACTATCCACACTCGCGTTTTCGGGAAGAGTAATGGGCTTAATATAGTGTTCGCTATCTTCTTTATACTCACTGCTCACACAGTTGGCTTTGTCAGAGCACCTCTGCAGCTTTCCATCAACCATACCCGGTGCTTTTCCCGATCTAGAGAGGTGGCCAAGTACTGCCAGCAGAATGACAACAGTGATAATGAAAAGCGTTAGTATAATTTTTGCCATCGGCTTTATCCCGTTAAGATTTACATCCAACATGACTAAAGGTAGCAAACTCAATACCTTTATAAAAGTTAAAGCTTATCATTTATACTTGCTAAAACGCCACGGTCTTGAGCAATATCTCGATAGCGAACTACACTTATCACAAGTATCGATAAAATAACGCTAAAGGTGGCATATGAAAAGGTTGTTTTATATTACCAATGATCTCGATGATGCTCAGCTCATATCTGACGAGGTACATCAGGAAGGAATCGATGACTATCACTTTTATGTTCTCAGTCGTGATGCACAAGGTATTAAAACCCATCACCTGCGCGGCTGTCCCAAATTAGAAAAAACCAGCATACTGGCGGCCTCGCGACGAACTCTTTTATTGACGGCATTAGTTTTGTTAATCGTGACAGCAAGTCTCGCTACTTTTACTGATATTTTTGCTGCTTTTAAATTTTTACCTGTTGTATTAATTTTATTATTGGGTGGTGTATCCTTATTTATTATAAAAACGACCAGTCGCTCATTTGATTCTTACTTTGCTGATTTATTTAATCAGCATCTCGATGCCGGTAAAGTTGTTATCGTTATTGATGTGTCGAAAAAACACGCGCATGAAGTTGAAGCAATAATGAATCAGCACGCTAAGGCCAAATTTATTGCCGATAGCAGCAACTTTAATTCACCTATTCCCAAAAAACCCTGCTAATTGACTTTGTACTGCCTCCTGTTGGAAATATCTCCCTCAGGTCCAGTATTAGTCTGACCAAATATCGGGCTTTGCGCTATTTTCGACGCTTACCCACCAATACTGCCGAAACAGCTTACGGTTAGTTGTGCACCTCTAACTTCCTATGGCTTCCTTCAGACCCTGCCGTTGGCCAGCAACGCCCTTGCCATTCGGATTATCTTCCCCTCAATCAGGGTGATCTCACTCTCTTGCAAGTGAGCGGGTTTGCCAGCTTTGCCGGGCAAACAAAAAAGCAGACTTATATATCAGCCTGCCTCGAGACTTCTTTGATTAATCAGTTCAAGCTGATTTTTTAACGGCTAATCTGTCAGCGAGTGCAGCGAGCATCTCGCGAGTGACAAGCGTCACTCCTTTATCCGTGACACGGAAGCCATTGGCTATATCCTGCCCTTTATCATAGCCAATGGTTAAACCTGCTGGAATCTGGCATTTACGGTCAACAATAACACGGCGTAATTTGCAGTGCTTGCCAACATCACTATCATGCAATAATACCGACTCTTCAATCACGCAGTGAGAGTGTGTATGTACACCTGAGAATAACAATGAATTACGGACAGTTGAACCAGAAATAATACAACCATCGGAAACCGTTGAATCAACCGCCATTCCACGGCGATCATCATCATCAAAGACAAACTTAGCCGGGGGTAGTTGCTCCTGATAGGTCCAAATCGGCCAATTCTTATCATAGAGATTAAGCTGCGGCTTAGGTGAAACCAGCTCCATATTGGCTTCCCAGAACGAATCTAATGTACCTACATCTCGCCAGTAAGGTTGATTGTCACTCTCCGGCTCTTTGAAGGAATGAGCAAAGACATTATGCTCTTTGATAATCGACGGAATAATATCATGACCAAAATCGTGGCTGGAACTTTCATCTGCTGCATCTTTTTCCAGCAGGTCAAATAAAAAATCAGCGTTAAACACATAGTTGCCCATGGAAGCTAAACACTGCCCCGGTTTGCCAGGCAGTTCATTAGGAACAGCAGGTTTTTCATTAAAGGCAAGCACTTTATTATCAGCATCTACCGTCATGACACCAAAGGCACCGGCTGCTTCCTGCGTTTCCACTTCCAGACAGCATACCGTCATATCGGCATTTTTTTCAACATGCTGCGCTAACATCAGACCGTAATCCATGCGGTAGACATGGTCGCCTGATAATACCAGTATATATTTAGGGCGCTCGGAACGAAGAATATCTAAATTTTGATATACAGCATCGGCAGTTCCCATATACCAATCATCACCGCTACGTTGTGATGCCGGCAATATTTCCACGTACTCTGCTGCGTCAGCCTTAGCCTTAAAACGTCCCCAGCCGCGGTTAAGGTGACGGATTAACGAATGTGACTTGTACTGTGTTGCAATGCCAATACGGCGAACACCTGAATTGATACAATTTGATAGTGGGAAGTCGATAATACGGAATTTACCACCAAAATAAACAGCGGGCTTGGCACGTCGATCTGTCATCTCAAACAATCGGCTTCCTCGACCGCCCGCTAAGACTAATGCATAAGTTTCTTTCGTAATATTACTAATAAATCTACTTTTATTTTGCTTCATGAATGAACACCCTGGTTATTATTTTTAAGATGAGAAAAGCGAAGAGTCTTTAACATGCCTGCAGGTGAATATACCAATGAATAAAAATAGAGAAATAAAACTCATTATTATTGCCATTGAAATTGGATCGTCCCTTATTTCAACACCTAAATCACCAGCAACAATAAAAGTAAAAACGGTTGCTATAATTTAAACGGCCAATTTGACAAGCTCTTTTTTGATACACTCACAATCACTTATTAATACTTGAAATATGAATAAATGAAAAACCAAACAGCAAGTGACTATATTTTTATCAAGCTTTAATAACATTTTCAATACAATAAACAGTACATATCAGTTCATATTGTTATACTGGGAAGCAAGTCACA
>JBFGZH010000323.1:0-3185 GCA_041586895.1 Psychromonas sp.
CCAAGCCCGATCGCCAATGAGAGGATAAAACACCGAACGAATAGACAGTGGTAATCCCTTGTTAAAGGCAAAAAATGCTAAGGACAGTGCGACCAGTGCATAGATTGCCCAGCCATGAATACCCCAGTGGAAGATAGTTGCTCCCATTGCCAGTGATTTCGCCTCCGGCGTGAGCGCTTCTACATTAAACGGCGTGCCCCACCAATCAGTAAAATAGGCGGTTGGCTCTGCAACACCCCAGAATAATAGGCCGATACCCATGCCCGCAGCAAACAGCATCGACAACCAAGAAAGCGTGGAGTACTCGGCTTTTGCATCCTTGCCGCCAAGACGAATCTTACCGTAGGGTGAAATCATCAATAGCACAGCGAAGATGACGAAAAAGTTGGCTGACCACATGAAAAACAGGTCAAAATCTTCAATGATGGCGTTCTTAACCTGATTTAGCGCTTCTTTAGCAGTGCTGGGATCGAGGATAAGCAGTGTTGAGAGAAATAAAAGAATAAAGCCTGCGCTTATTCCGAAGACGGGGTTATGAATATCAAAGCCCCATTTTTGAATATTGTCCTGGCCGACCTCATAGTCGGTCGTCTCTATGCTGTATTTATTTTTTCCCATAAATGATCCCCACCCTTGTTTGTTTTAATATTGCTTTATCAAAAAACGCCGTAAAACCTCTTCCTTTAGGGAGAGGAGGATGTCAACAGAAAGCAGTAACAAAGCCCGTTAACGCTGGCCATCATTTATCGAGGTAAACAATTAATAGATCAGTATTCACGGCATTGACTAATTTAGGCACTGCAGAGAACAGGCGACTTAAAAATTTATGGTGGTGGCCGCAAACGACTAAATCAATATTCCTCTCTTTAACGATTGCCGCCAGTTTTATATGCAGATCGCCTATAACAACTAAGGTCTCTGTAACCGGGTAGCCGCTCTGCTCTGCCAGCGTGTGTAACTCTTTCTCGAGTACCCGCTCTTCCTCTGGGACAGGTGCGACCTTATCCACCTCGACAAAAACAAATGAAAGTTTGCAATTAGTCGTTTTAGCTAACGAGACTGCTTTATCGATCACTGCCTGACAAGATTCGGATAGATCAACAGCCACTAATATATGTTTATAGCCCATGCCTTTTCTCCAATTAGCTATCCTGTGATTAATTTAAGTCTAGCAGCAGTCTGAATTTCTTCTCTTATCTTTGCATAAGTAAGCTTGCTTGTAAGCACAGGTCGCGCTCGCAAACAGGTAATTAACATATGGAACCACTAGTGAAAATTTATAGGTATCTACTGAGAAAGCCGCTGCAATGCCAGCGTTGCCGGTCTTTTGCATAATGGAATCTGCATATTAACCTGATAAATTTCCACAGGAATGAAATGCAATATTCGTACTTAGTTGTATTAGGGGGCTTGGCGAATTAGGCGACAGCCTAGGGGCATGAGCGGACGAGATCTGCGAGTCCTGTTTTTAGCCGAGTGAGATATGTTGGAGCAAATAACAGCGCGGTTGAAACCGCGCTCACAAACAGATAATTACCATATTGAGTAACTATCTGAAGACTTACAGGTATTTATTTAGAAAGCCGGTTCAATGGTGCCGTTAAAGGTCTTCTGTATAAAATCAGTAATGGCGGGCGACTGATAGATTTCGACAAACTTCTTATAATCGGCATTGTTTTTTTCCTTGTCTCTTGCCGCAATGACCATGACCGCTAATGGCGCATCTTTGGGCTCAAGATAGATGCCTTTTTCCTGCGGATCCAGGCCGGCAGACATCACATAGTTCATGGTGATGGTGGCCGCATCGACATCGTCGAGGCTTCTTGGCAATTGCGCGGCTTCGATTTCGATAAACTTAAAATTTTTCGGGTTAGCGATGATATCGTTAATGCCGGCTTTATGTCCGACGCCAGGTTTTAGGCTAATGAGTTTAGCCTCGGCTAACAGCAGCAGACCTCTGCCGCCATTGGTGGGATCGTTAGGGATGGCAATCTGTGCGTAGTCAGGAAGCTCATGCATTGACTTATATTTGTTTGAATAGACGCCCATGCGCATTAAAATCGACTTGCCTATGGCAACCAGGTTCGTACCGTTATTGCTATTATAGTTGTTTAAAAAAGGCTGATGCTGGTAGCTGTTAAGATCTATGCTGCCGTCAGCTAGTGCCGAGTTGGGGGTAATAAAATCGGAAAACTCGACCAGCTCAATTTCCAGTCCCTGCTTTGCAGCTTCTCTGGCAACGGCTTCAACGACTTGCGCATGGGGGCCAACTGTCGCACCGACTTTCAGTGGCGCATGACTTTCCTGACCACAGGCGGTTAAGCCGATAACAAGGAAGAGTACGGCTGCCCAGCGGCTTACTCGTTTAAATTGCTGCATAAGATTCTCCATAATAATGATAAATAGACGTTTGGACGTCTAAACGTCTTATGCTACCTTTATCAAAACAAGATGCAAGCTGATTTTGGTCGCGGCTCGATATTATTTTGCAGCTATTAAAGAGGATGCTCTGCGGGGAGTTTAAACTTTAAGTTTGCCAGTCTTAGCGAGTAAATTTACTGCCGGTGTTGACGATGGCAAATGCTGAAGGGGGAATACTGCGTGTTGTCTTTTAGAGTCAACACGCAGGCAGCCCGTTATCAGCAGGCTGAAGGTTATTTGTGCGTTAGGCAAAAAATACCAGGAGCATAAACACCGGGCAAACAATACGCACATAAAGCGGCCAGATCTTCCAGAATAAGCCTTGCTCGACTTGCGGATAACCCTGCTTGATCTCGTTAAGCAGCTTATTACGGCTCCATACCCAGCCTACCAGCAGCGCCCAGCATAGGCCGAACAATGGCTGCGCATAAACCGTGGTGATCTCTATTACCAAACCAAATAGCGTGCCGAAATTAAACACAATCACGGCTGCGATCAGGGTAATTAAACCACCGATCCAGGCGACTGCGGTGCTGCGTTTATGGTTTAACTCTTCAATGGCGCAGGCTACGGGCACTTCCAGCATAGAGATGGAGGAGGTCAGTGCGGCAATAATCATCAGTAGGAAGAACACCAGGCTGACAATCAGGCCGACACCGCCCATAGTCTCAAACATCGCGGGAAGCACAGTAAATACCAGGGTATCTGAGCTTAATAGCTCGCCTGCTTCGGAAAAGATTTGCACGCCATGCTCTTTGGCAACA
>JBFGZH010000324.1:0-3182 GCA_041586895.1 Psychromonas sp.
GCAAGTTTAAAGAGTGGTGACACCTTCACCACTCGAGTAAGCATTGATGAAGCCTGGATTGATGCCGGCTATCAGATTCGTATCGATACGGCAGTGGAACGCAAGCGCAGGGTTGCTGCTGATATTGTCGCTCCCCTGACGACTACGGATATGGGGAAGCCTGTAACCGGGACCATGTATGTAAAGCACTTTAGTTATGCCTTTTAAATCCCTGTGCATCACAGTGCCGCTGCGAAAAATTCACGCGCTAACGGCACTGCTTGCTGCCGTATTTATTCTTATTTTAAGCGTATCCGGCGCACTGCTGGCGATTTCCCCGGTATCTGAAAGTATTAACAGTATGCACCTTCACTCCGGCAGTGAGCGTGATATCTCGCTTGCTCAGCTGGCTGAAAACAGCAGCGCGCATTTCCCTGCTGCAGAGCAGATTGTGCGCTCTGCTACGGGGCAAGTTATCGTTTATTATATGGCTGATAATGGGGAGTTTGCCGCCGATATTATCAACCCGCTGACAGGGCAGGCTATTGCTCCTTATGGGGATAGCCCGTCACTGCTCGATGAGGTGAGATATTTTCACCGCTCCCTGATGCTTAATGATGTTGGGCGAATGCTGGTGGGGATAACCTCCGGCCTGCTGTTGGTTGTCCTGATTAGCGGGATTCCGTTGCTTGCTAAATGCCTGGGGGGATGGAAACGGCTGTTTAAGCCGCTCAAAGGCACACCAGCATCTTGCCTGCATGCTTTTCTTGCCCGTATTTTGCTGCTTCCGCTTTTGCTCACCTCCCTTTCGGGCGTCTATCTGTCTCTGGTGAGGTTTGAATATCTGCCTGGTGATGAACTGCTTGAGCCTGACTATCCGGTTGAGATAAGCGCTGGCAAACACCTGCCTGTTCAATCTCTGCAGGCGCTGCAGGCTGTCAATCTGGCCGAGCTTCGGGAGCTGCGCTTTCCCTATCCGGGCGATCCTGAAGGACTCTTCTTTGTCCATACAGATAAAGGGCAGGGATATGTCGATCCTGTTACCGGGCAGTGGCTGAATTTTCAGCCTCACAGCAGCGTCAATAAAATTTATGAATTTGTCTATGCAGTCCATACGGGTGAAGGGCTGTGGTGGCTGGTGATCTTTTTGGCATTAGCAGCATTGTTGACGCCGGTGATGCTCTTCACCGGGATCGATATTTGGTGGCGGCGCAGACAACGGCTGCACAGTAAACAGTTGCAGCACAATGCTCCGCCGGAGTTTGCCGATAGTGTTATTCTGGTCGGCAGTGAGGGGCATAGCAGCTGGCCATTCGCGCAAATCCTGCATCACGCCTTGCTCTCTGCGGGGCTAAAAGTTCACTGTAACGATATGAACCATATCGCCCATTACTATCCAAATGCGCAACATATTTTAATTCTCACTTCAACCTATGGTGATGGTTGTCCGCCAGCAAGTGCCGCGCTGTTTGAGCAGCGTTTGCAGCAGATAGAGGAAAATGCCCGTTATCATTTTGCTGTACTGGGTTTTGGTGATCGCCAGTACCCTAACTTCTGTGGTTTTGCGCTGCATATTGAAAAACTATTAATCAGCAAAGGCTGGCAACCCCTATTGCCCATTGAACTGATAGATCGAAAATCTCCGCAAGCTTTTGCGCGTTGGGGAAAATTATTAAGTGCAAAACTCCATAAAGACTTTGTCCTTAATTACATACCCGAACGGCCTAAAACAATCACGCTAACCTTAGTCAAACGTCAGGTTTATGCGGCACAGAGCAAGATGCCTATTGTCATACTGAGATTTTGTGCGCAGGAAGATAACAAACTGCCTAAATTTTCAGTCGGTGATTTACTCGGGATTTTTCCGCCCATACAGGCGGCACAAGGTGAGGAGAGCGATACCGCCGGCATGGCGCGTTTTTACTCGATAGGCTCCTGTGAAAAAGAAGGTTTTATTGAGCTGGGTATCTCCGTGCATGAACAGGGCCTCTGCTCAAATGCGCTATTTGCCCTGAAAATGGGGGCAACCATTGAAGCTTTTGTCAAAACTAATGAAAGTTTTCATCATCGCGGCAGTGGCAAGCCACTGCTTCTGATTGGTGCGGGCACGGGTATTGTCCCTTTGATGGGCTTTATTCGTAATAATCATGCGCATCATCCTATTTATCTTTATTGGGGAGGACGGGATCCCGCCTGTGACTATATCTATCAAGATGAATTGTCTGGAATGCTGGCATCAGGACATTTGACTGAGCTAAGAGTTGCCTTTTCCCGTGGTAAAGCAAAAACCTACGTACAGGATCTGCTTCGTGAGGATAAGGATAAGATCAGGCAGCTTCTGCTAGTCGATGCCGAGATCATGATCTGTGGTGGCAGGGAGATGGCAGCAGGGGTAGAAGATGCGCTGGAGTTAATACTGTCGGCAACCAATATGAGCTTAGCCGAGATAAAAAATGCGCATCGTTATCGGGAAGACGTTTATTAAGCGCTGTTTATCTTTTGTTTTGCTGCTGGCTTGAGCTGCAAATCATAAAGCTTTTAGAAACAACAGTATACTGGCAGTCAGTGGATAAATGCTGTTCAGAAGTATAAACATATATGAAATTTTTGTTAAATATTTGCAGGAGCTTGACTTGTTCCATAAGCCATTACAACTATGCTTTTAGTGTACAAAAAGTAAAAGAGGAGTAGAAGCATGAATAATATGATAAAAGGCTTAGTGATGGCATTATCATTACTATTACTTGGGGCGAATGCCTATGCGGCAAAAGTTGTCAGTGGTAATTTTAGCCATTACAGCGGCGAAACAGTAATAAATATAGTACCTGTAGATAGCAAAAATGAGGCCTATGCAATTGGCCAACAAAAATTAAAAGATCTGCAGGCAAAATCCAGCCGAGAACTCAATGATATATTGAGACTCGATCTACAAACACCGAAAGAAAAAGACAGTATCACCCTGGAAAATGCTTACATAGCTGTTCAAGAAATAATGAACGAGCAAGGAAGAATTGTCTACAAAGGAACAGTGAATGTGACTTATCACTACTCTGTGGATAATGAAAGGATTGATTAAAAACAGCTGAAACTCCACTCCTCCAGCTTGCTGGAGGTTTTTTTTCCTGAAAATCCAGCCTTCGTAACAGGCGGTCGATGCGAATAAAAGTAAAGCAAGGAGAAAAGATGCGCTTCTTATTGATACC
>JBFGZH010000325.1:0-3156 GCA_041586895.1 Psychromonas sp.
GCATGGCAAACATAGTGCCGCGTTTAACCACCTGCAGTTTCACCCCCATCTCAAACATATCGGCAGCAGGCGCCATGGTTACATCGGCCATCTCCACAGCAGCGAGCAGCTTACGGGTGTGCTCAGATGCCCCCGCTTCCACACAGGCCTGATTGACCGAGCCTAAAACAATATAAGCGGCGCCCATATTAAAAGCAGCGAGCGCCGATTCCGGCGTACCTATACCGCCACCGGCACCGACACGCAGTGCTGTCGCATAATTATATTGCGCCTGAATCTGGTCGCGCAGAGCAATAATAGTGGGCAATAAGGTTAAAAACGGACGATTATCGGTATGGCCGCCGGAATCCGCTTCGGCAGTGATATCATCGGCCATAGGCACGCGTTGCCCAAGCTCTGCCTGTAACGGCGTGATCTTGCCCTGTGCGAGCAGTTTCTCGACCAGCTTTGCCGGTGCCGGGGACATAAATTTTGTGGCCACTTCAGTACGGGACACCTTAGCAATGACTTTATTGCCGATATGCACGCTGCCATCGCTGTTTTCTGATAAACCCGCCAGGCGATAATGAACAATATGCTCGGTCAGCCCTAAGTAGGCGGATGCTTCGACAGTCGTCACGCCCAGTTTTAAAAAGATATCCACGGCAGAAGATTCCAGGGCTTCCTCACTGGGCGCGTGGATCAGATTCACCGCAAAGGGGCCGTCAGGCAGCTCCGCCTGAATCCGTTTAATCGAATGCTCAATCTCCTGCGGCACTAAACCCGCGGCGCCGAATGAGCATAAAAATCCGGCTTTACCTAAGGCTACCACCAGCTCAACTGAAGCAATGCCATTGGCCATGGCGCCGCCGAGATAGGCATATTTTACCTTATGCTGCGCTTTAAATGCCGGATCGCCAAGTTGTTGCGCAGTCAACGCCTGCGCAAAAGCGACAACCTCGGCATTGCCCTGTTCACTTACCTGTTCAGTAACCCCCAGCTCAGTGCCGCTTGCTGCCACATAAAACGCTTTTTCAATCGCCATTAAGCGCTGCTTTATGGCGGCTTCATGGCAGTCGATGCTTTCTGAATCGACCTTCCAGGCCCAGTTAATTGCATGTTGTTTGTTAATGGTTAACACTGACATTCTATTTCCTATATCAAGCAGACTTGCTGCTTATGTTTGAGTTGTAGCTAACTGCAACTGTCATTCAATCCAATATCACTCTGCTTAGCACTCCATATGTTAATTGCAGGTGTAATACCAATCTGATTAATTAACTGATCTATCAGTATTTTTAAGAAAGCACCTATTTTCAGTTGTTTAGGATTCATTTTTACTGAATAAAATAGATCCTAAACTTAATAGTATTGGTATAAAACATGGGCGCGGACTCAAGTCCGCGCCCAATGTAAAAGTGCTAAGCAAGCATTTATTATGCTTCAACAATACTTAAGACGATATCTTTGACTTCATAGATGCGCAGGCCATCTTTACAGAGGTTGGCATCGCCAATCAGGCGTACTTCATCTTTATCGCGAATAATATCGCTAAGATGCACATCCAGCGTCATACGTTTATTGAGCGGCGTGATCTGTCCGCGATATTTCCAGACCACCTTGCTTAGCGGAGCAATAAAACGCGGATTGTTAAACTGAGCGCCGAGATCATTTTTCAGCGCATAAGTTTGCAGCAATTCGATAATAGCTTCCACCCCTAATGAGCCGGGCATCACCGGATCCTGGTGGAAATGGTAACGGAAGAACCAATCGCTTGGATCAATACTCCGCTCTCCATAAATATAAGCCAGACCGGACTTGCCGCCGCCTTCGACTATCGACACGCTATCGACAAAGTTCAACTGCCCACCGGCTAAACGGTAATGAGGTTTAGCTGTCTGCAGTTGGAAAAACGGCAGCTGTTTATCGCGCAGATCAAAACGCTCAATTTGCTCAGCAGCGGTTTTATTGTCGACAAACCATGGCTGGCTGGTTTTGCCGTTATCTATTCCAAGCTGATTGGTGAGCGATTCGGCACTGAAATAACCAAAGACCGCATTGCCCTGATAGAAAACCTCCCCGTCAACCAGCAGCTCAAAGCTGAAGCTTTGAATAATGGCTCCACCTGCCATACTGGTAGAAAGCAACTGCGACTTATTAACTATGGTTTTGCCGCGCAGATCCAGCTGCTTTAACAACTGCCCACTGCCATCGAGATTACGGAAGAACAGATCCTTGTTGGGATATTTAAGCGTGGTGCCCATATACCCGGAGATAAAACCGTTCGGCTGCAGTGCGATTTCCATAATTATTGCATAGGGAATCCAATAGTGATGACTGTTTTTAGTGAAATACCAGGCATCCTCAGGGACATAATATTCACTGGTACAGCTTGCCGGATTTTTAAAGTCAAAACGCTGACCTTGCACTTCCACCACCTGTGTCACCACCTGCAGATCGCCGCAGGGGGTGCGCGGCGGAATCCGCCCTTGATAAACATTAAACTCCTCTCCGAAGCATTTTGCGATATCGCCCGTGGCAAATTCAAAAAGATGCCAGGGAGTAAAGGGGGCGCTATCCGGCACACGATTTTGCCCGGGCAGCGAAGGCGCTGGAAAATGTTTTATCGGCACAACGCCTTTTTCCCGTGGCGCAGCAAGATCCGATTCGACGCGCATTAAAGGGCGCTGTGGATGGATAAAGGGCTGTACACCGCGTTCGTCGACCACCTGCAGGCTGTCGAGCTGTTCAATGGCGTCGCTGACAAGTTCACTGCCATGGCTCTCTAAATTCGTTTCTGTTAAAACAACATTATCGGGCAGTGTAACCGGATAAGGGGAGTGTTGATCCTGCTCTTTGATCTCCATACACAGGTTTTTAAAATCAACCACCACCTTGTCGTCCAATAAGATATCGATATTGGCTTTAATAAAAGGACGCGGCAACATGCCAAGTTCAGTCACTTCCATCCGGTAAGTCAGGGTATTGCTTTGCGGTGTCACCTGACCTCGACAGCGTACCGTCTGTGCTTCTCCTGGCATAGGCTGAAAACGGGCATTATTAACATGGACGTTCATGCCCAGCCAGAGCATAAAGAACATCGCCATCTGTCCGCAGCCTTCCGACATTAGCGAGCCCGCCATCACCTGGTCATCTTTGAAATGACAGGGGAAATAC
>JBFGZH010000326.1:0-3156 GCA_041586895.1 Psychromonas sp.
AAAGCGCGCTGTTTTTATGAACAAACAGCGCTATACGTGAAAAACTTTCCTTAAATAGGTCTTCTTATGTTATCTCTTCCCCCTCTTAGCCTTTATATTCACATTCCCTGGTGCATTGAAAAATGCCCGTACTGCGATTTTAACTCCCATAAACTGCGCGGAGAGCTTCCCGAACAGGAATATCTGCAGGCATTGCTGGATGATCTCAGCAATGACCTGGTTTATATACAGGGCCGAAAATTACACAGCATTTTTATTGGCGGCGGTACGCCCAGTTTAATTTCGGCAACCGGCATCGCCTGGTTATTAAATAAAATAGAGGAAAAAGTCGCCTTTGCAGAAGGGATTGAGATCACCCTTGAAGCCAACCCCGGTGCCATTGAAAATCAGAAGATAAGTGATTTTAAAAAGGCCGGTATTAACCGTTTCTCCTTTGGCGTACAAAGTTTTCAGCAGCAGAAATTAACCCGACTGGGACGAATTCATGGTCCCGAAGAAGCCAAAAAGGCCGCGCAACAGGCCTCTGCTGCAGATGTCAAAACCTTCAATCTGGATCTGATGCATGGTTTACCCGAGCAGACGCTTAGCGATGCGCTCAGCGATCTGCAGACTGCCATTGACTTAGCCCCCACCCATCTTTCCTGGTATCAGCTGACCATAGAGCCGAATACGCAATATTTTTCCCACCCGCCTAAATTGCCGGAAGAAGAGCTGCTCTGGGATATTCAGGAAGCAGGACAAAAATTACTGGCGAAAAAGGGTTACCGTCAATATGAAATATCCGCTTACAGTAAGCCCGGGTTTGAATGCCAGCATAATATCAATTACTGGTCCTTTGGTGATTATATCGGTATTGGTTGTGGCGCCCACGGCAAGTTTACCCTGCCGCTGGAAAATAAAATAATCCGCACCACTAAAATCAAGCATCCGAAGGGCTACCTGGACCCTGCGCGACCCTTTTTGGATGACTCACGCAGCATAGCGCAGGAAGACTTAGCGTTTGAATATATGCTCAACCGCCTGCGCCTCTTTGAGCCTATTCCATTTGCTGAGTTTACGGCCTATACCGGTTTACCGCTTACTGCCGTCGAGCCGGAAATTGAGCGGGCGCTGGCCAAAAAACTGCTGATTAAGGATGCCACAAGCTGGCGAGTAACGGCATTGGGGCACAGATATTTAAATGAATTACTGACCCTGTTTATGGATTAATAATAGAGTGAAGCGCCAAGCCCAGCCTAACGACTAAGCCGGGCTGAAGCTTAGGCCTATTGTACAAGCCAAGCTTATGCACAATCTAAGCCGCCCAGAGTGGCATCGATTTTATATTGCAAAGCTGCTATGATTTACCTGTTCAAGAGACCAGTGATATAAGCCTTCCCATTTTTAATGTCATGCGCTGCAAGCTGGCGATGATATTTTACAGGGGCAGGTAGGCCCTGCGCGCTTATGCTCTGCTTTGTTATCTAAAAAATAGCCGTGAGCACTTGAATAGCCTCATCAAATCAACGTTATAAATGGAATATTTATAAATGCTTAGCAAACTATTGCACTGCTGTTTACTGCTTATTTTTTCCGGGAGTCTGCTCGCAGATGAACAACTTGTCCTGCAGCTAAAATGGGAGCATCAGTTCCAGTTTGCCGGCTATTATGCCGCAAAGTGGCAGGGCTATTATAAAGATGCCGGACTGGATGTTGAGATCCGCTCAGCGGTGAAAGCAGATAAAATCTTGATCAACCCCAATGATGAGCTGAAAAAAGGCAAGGCGCAATTTGCCGTCGGTGCATTAGATATCCTGACCGGCAAGGATAAAGGGGCAGAGCCTGTTATTCTCGCATCCATATTCCAACACAGTCCGACGGCCGTATTTTCACTGGCACAGACAGATATCAGCAGCCTGGCCAAGCTGTCCAAGCTGCGAATTGCAACCACTGGGGCAGATTTTACCCAAACTGAAATCAAAGCCCTATTTCGCTCTCAAGGCTTTGATTTGGCAAAGATAAACTTTGTTAATCAGCCCGTCACCATCGACACCTTAATAAATGATCAAGCCGATGCCATTGTGACTTATGAGATATCCGCCAAATTTGCCGCACAAGAGCAAGGTATAACACTCAATCAACTTAATCCGACAGAGTTAGGTTTAGCGTTTTATGGTGACTCTTTATACACCTCACTTGAGTATGCCAGGAAGCACCCGGATATCGTTAAAAAATTCACGGCAGCGAGCATCAAAGGCTGGCGTTATGCGCTTGAGCATAAACAGGAGATAGCGCAACGAATTGCCGAACAGTTTCCCCGCTATTTAGTCACCTATAATAACCTTTATCAATACAACCTGTTCTTTGCGCAGCATATTGATCCGCTGCTGCAATATCCGCAAAAGCCGCTCGGCGATGTCAATAAAGAGCGCTGGTTTAATATGAATGAAAGAGTACGGGCATTGGGGCTGGTGCATTCTCATTTAAATGACAGCCATTTTAACCTGCCAGAAAAAGCAAAAGAGCCGCAGAGTTTTTTCACTAGCCGTGCTTTTTACCTGCTCAGTATCCTGGTTATATGCAGCGCGGTGATCTTTTTTCTCTGGCATCGCCAGCATAAAATATTAACCATACTGGCCCTACTAGCGGCCATAGCTGCTTTTGAGATACAACTCGAGGCCATCTTTATTGACGAGGAAAAACGTGCGGAAAGGGAAAATACGGCGCAAATTATTAATGCTATCAGTGCCAAATTGCAAGGGGAGGTGCAAAACAACCTGTCTATGCTGACCGGCTTTGCCGCTTATATCTCGGCCACGCCGAATTTATCTGAGCATGATTTTAATCGCTATGCCGAAGTCCTGTTTCGCAAAGACCCGCTGCTGATCAGTTTCTCGGCAGCCAAAGATCTGGTCATCAAATATGTCTTTCCATTGGCTGGAAATGAAAAGGCTATCGGTTTGAGTTACCGCAACACAGCGGATCAACTTCCGATGGTTGAAGAAGTCATTAGTAGCGGGCAGGTGCAGATGGGCGGGCCCATTAATCTGGTGCAAGGCGGGACGGCATTTATTGGCCGGGCACCGATCTTTTTACCGGAAGGGAAATTATGGGGGATTATTTCAGCCCCTTTGAATGCGCAGCTGTTGTTTAAATTTTCAGAAATAGAGCAGGCCA
>JBFGZH010000327.1:0-3119 GCA_041586895.1 Psychromonas sp.
CCCTTGAGGTGCTCTTCAGTGCGCTTGGCGAACTCTTTAATGGGCGGAACCGTTGACAGCACCTTTTTACCGCTTTCGCGCAGCTGTGTGTACAGCTCACCGGATAAAATTTTAGCCAGATGATTGTTTAATGCGCCGACATTTTCCGAGATAGACATCTCATTATCGTTAAGTATCACCAGCATATCATTATGCAGTGCACCGGCATGATTTAAGGCTTCAAACGCCATACCCGCGGTAATCGCACCATCACCGATGACCGCAACCACTTTGCGCCCCTGCTGCTCTTTTTCTGCGGCAATGGCCATTCCCAGCGCCGCACCAATGGAAGTTGAGGAATGACCGACGCTGAGTACATCATATTCACTTTCTTCACGCCAGGGGAAGGGGTGCAGACCCTTAAAGGTGCGGATGCTGGCCATTTGATCGCGCCGTCCGGTGAGTATCTTATGCGGGTAGGCCTGGTGGCCGACATCAAAAATAAGATGATCAAAGGGGGTCTGATAAACGTAATGCAGCGCAACGGTAAGCTCAACCACGCCCAGCCCGGAAGCGAAATGACCGCTGCTTTGGCTGACGCTATTGAGGAGAAAAAGGCGCAGTTCATCACAGAGTGCGGGCAATTGCTGTTTTTTTAATAAACGCAGATCTTCAGGGTAATTAATTTTTGCAAGCAAAGGGTAGTTTTTTAAATCCAAGGGCATAATTATAAGTCGCGTTTATGAATAGAAGAAAATAGAAAGCTGCTCATTGCTAAGCAGCTGCGGCGCTAAAAATCACTTGCAATTATCTGTCCCGCTTGATGATATAGTGAGCAAATAATTCAAGTAATTTAGTATTATAGGGCAATTGTGACAAAGCATGAAGCGCTTCTTGGTAAAGTCGCTGCGCTTTTTCCTCGGCTTTTTCCAAACCCAGTAAAGCCGGATAGGTTGATTTATTGAGGCCGATGTCTGAGCCCTGGGGTTTGCCCAGTTTTTCAGTATCGCCAATCACATCTAAAATATCATCCTGAACCTGAAAGGCTAAACCAATAGATGTGGCAAAGGTGGTTAACAGTTGCTGATGCTTTACCGGCAGATCTGCTTTACTTAATGCACCGAGTTCAACGGCCACCCGTATCAAGGCGCCTGTTTTTGCATTATGGATGGTTTCTAATGCCGGCAGATCGACGCGCTGGTTCTCAGCCGCTAAATCTAAGGCCTGGCCGGCACACATGCCCTGTTCGCCCGAGGCTTTGGCCAGTCTGTTGATCATCTTCAGCTGTGTCTGACTGTCAAGGTGTTGACTGGGCATGGAGAGAATATCAAAAGCTAAACTCTGCAGGGCATCTCCGGCTAAAATGGCCGTCGCTTCATCAAATTTCTTGTGGCAGGTGGGTTGTCCGCGACGCAGATCATCATCGTCCATCGCCGGCAGATCATCGTGAATAAGCGAGTAAGCGTGGATACACTCAACGGCACAGGCCAGCGGGTCCAGGCGTGCTAATGGCGAGCCGAGCATTTCACCCACCGCATAAACTAAAAACGGACGGATCCGTTTTCCGCCTAATAAGGCACCATAAGCCATGGCATTATTAAGCGCTGGCGAAATGGGATTAGCACGGCTAATATACTGCTGTAACTGCTTATTTACGCGCGCTTGGTATTGCTCAAGTGTGTTCGAAAGTAGTGTCATCGCTTTTTATTATTCATTAAATTCTTGAAGTGGAGCATTCACATCTTGCTGCATCAGGATATTGACCTGTTGTTGTGCGCTCTGCAGTTTTTGAGTATTGCTTCTTGCCAGGGAGATGCCGCGTTCAAACTGTTTTAATGCCTCTTCCAAGGGTAAATCTCCCTCTTCTAAATGGCTGACAATGTTTTCTAGTTCAGTAATTGCTTCTTCATAAAGCATATTTTCAGGTTTTTTTAACGCCATAAGGTTCTCTTTGCAATAAATTTTTTTAAGGGTACCGTGACGTGGCAATAAGTCAATTAACCTTGCCATAAATAATTTCTAAACGATTAAGTTGTGATCTGTCTGCAGCATAAGAGTCAGCCCAGGAAAACATTTTGCAATCTTTCGCTGCAATATAAGAAGAAAAAGCTATAATCAACATTCGCTTATGGCCAAGCTATTTGCAGATGCAACGGCTCGCGTCTTTGCTGTCGAGTCCGGCAAAATGATAACTTAACTTAAAAAGAGAATATGAAAACACCGAAAAGAATACAACCCCTGGTTGATGACGGCCTGGTTGACCAAGTATTGCGCCAGTTAATGAGCGGCAAAGAAGCCACAGTGTATGTGGTGCAGTGTGGTGAACATATTCGCTGCGCTAAAGTTTATAAAGAGGCGAGCAAGCGCAGTTTTAAACAGGCGGTTTTATATAGCGAGGGGCGCAAAGTACGTAATGGCCGCCGTGCCCGGGCGATGCAGAAAAACTCCAAATTTGGTCGCGAGCAGCAGGAAAATATCTGGCAAACCGCGGAAGTCGATGCGCTTTATAAACTCGCTGCCGCTGGCGTGCGTGTACCGCAACCTTACGGCTGCTTTGAAGGTGTGTTACTGATGGATCTTATCACCGATGAGGAAGGATTTGCCGCGCCGCGTCTCAATGATGTATCTATGTCTGCCGAGCAGGCCCTGGAGGACCATCTGCAGATAATGAATTATATTGTGCGCATGTTAACCGTGGGGATTGTCCATGGCGATCTGTCCGAATTTAATGTTCTGGTCGATGAGTGGGGACCGGTGATCATTGATCTGCCGCAGGCCGTGGATGCGGCTGCTAACAATAATGCCAAGGCGATGTTACTGCGTGACGTGGATAATATGACCCGTTATTACGCGCAATTTGCGCCGCAGCTGGAAAAAACTAAATATGGCCAGGAGATCTGGGCCTTATATGAAGCCGGTTTATTAACAGAGAATACGCTTTTAACCGGTCAGTTCAGCGAAACCAATAAGATAACCGATGTCGGTCATGTTATTGAGGAGATCAGCGCCGCCCGTCAAGAGTATGAAGAAAATAAGCAGCGCCTATTGGAACTGCAGCTTGGCAACTAACCCTCTGCCCAATCGCGCGGAATATATTCCGCGCATGGTCAGGTTATTGTTTAATGACTTTTTTCAGCAGC
>JBFGZH010000328.1:0-3117 GCA_041586895.1 Psychromonas sp.
TACCTCACTGGTACGTGAATCTGATCTTGCCTTTATGACCCGTGCCGGCACTGAAATTGGGGTGGCTTCAACCAAAGCCTTTACCACTCAGTTAGCGGCAATGCTGATGATGGTTACCGCTATCGGTAAAGAACAGGGAAGAATTGACGATAATAAAGAGGCGCAAATCGTTAAGGCCTTACATTCGCTACCGGCACAGATTGAAAAAGCGCTTGCCTTTGATAAGCCGATTCAAGAGCTGGCTGTTGATTTTGCTGATAAGCATCACACCCTATTCTTAGGCCGTGGTGAGTACTACCCGATTGCCATGGAAGCAGCGCTGAAAGTAAAAGAGATCTCTTATATTCATGCTGAAGCTTACGCGGCGGGTGAATTAAAACATGGTCCGCTTGCGCTAATTGATGCGGATATGCCGGTGGTCGTGGTAGCCCCGACTAACGATCTGTTAGAGAAGCTTAAATCCAATATCGAAGAAGTGCGCGCGCGCGATGGTCAGCTCTATGTTTTCGCCGATGAAGCTGCTGGCTTTGAAGCCTGTGATGGTATGAAGATTATCACCCTACCGCACGTCGATGAAATCATTGCCCCTATCTTCTACACAGTGCCGATGCAGTTACTGGCATACCATATTGCCCTGATTAAAGGTACCGATGTTGACCAACCTCGTAACCTGGCGAAAGCGGTAACGGTAGAGTAATTCTTACAATAAAAGCTTAGTAATATAAACCCTCTGCGACGATATTCGTCGCAGAGGGTTTTTTTATGGGCTTTGCTCTAAGGCTCAAGCGCGAGCATAACTGTATTGGTGATGGCGAAGTTCGCTCTTTAATCCCAGCAGCAGACTAAAGCACATAATCAAGAGAATGAAAGTAAATGGCAGGCCTGTTGAGATAGTCCCCGCCTGCAGCGCTTGTATTGTTTCTGTTCCCCCGACCCAAAGCAGCACGGCTGCGATAGCACCCTCTGTTGTCGCCCAGAAGATTCGTTGCGGAACGGGGACGTCCACTTTACCACCGGCAGTTATATTATCGATAACCAGTGATGCGGAGTCTGATGAGGTGATAAAAAATACCATGATCAAGATGACGGATAAAAATGACAGCACAGAACTTATTGGCATTGCTTCATAGGTGTAGAAGAGTGATAAAGTGATATCAGATAAACCATTTTCCCCTAACTCGCCAACTTTGTTCGCGACCTGGTCGATCGCTGTACCCCCAAATGCAGACATCCAGATAAGCGTTATCAGTGTTGGCACAAGGATAACTGCGATCAGGAACTCACGTATGGTGCGTCCTTTTGATACGCGTGCGATAAACATACCGACACATGGTGACCAGGAGATCCACCAGGCCCAGTAGAATACTGTCCAGCCATGCATCCAGGCTTCATCTTCGCGCCCATGCGGGTTACTTAACGGCAGCAGTGTTTCTGCATAACCGCTTACTGCCAGGACGAGTGAATCGAAAAATACAGAAATACCGATCATGATAACCAGTATAAGCAGTGCAAAGGCTGCCAGCAGGTTGATATTACTTAAAATTTTAACCCCACCGTCGATACCGCGAATGACCGAGATAACCGCCAGGCTGGTAACGAAGACGACAATCCCCAGCTGCAGGTAAATGGAGGCATCGAAACCAAAGACATGACTTAAGCCACTGGCGGCTTGTTGGGCCCCTAAACCAAGAGAGGTGGCCAGGCCAAATAGCGTTGCGAGGACCGCAAGGATATCAATAATGTGGCCAAACCATCCCCAGGTTTTATCGCCAAGAAGCGGGTAAAATACCGAGCGGATGGATAAAGGCAGGCCTTTGTTATAGGTAAAGAAGGCCATTGCCAGTGCCACAACTGCATAGATTGACCACGGGTGTAATCCCCAATGGAACATAGTTGCGCCTAGCGCAATTTTTTTCGCTTCTTCGGAATAAGCTTCAACACCCAGCGGTGTTTCGTACCAGCCGGTAAAGTAAGCGACCGGCTCTGCGACTCCCCAGAAAATCAGACCAATCCCCATGCCAGCGGCAAATAGCATGGCAACCCAGGATATGTTGGAGTATTCTGCCGTTGCTTCTGCGCCACCAATGCGGATTTTACCGTAAGGCGATACAATTAAAGCGAGACAGAAAAGCAGAAAGAAGTTACCCGACCACATAAAGAGGGTGTCGAAACGACCAATAATTTGCCACTTTATACTATCAAGCGTACCTTTCGCCGTTGCCGGGTCAACAACGAGTAGGGCGACCAGAAAGATGATAATGAGCCCGGCACTCACTCCAAAGACAGGGTTATGGACATCAAAGCCCCACTTTTGAACATTATCCTGACCCACTGTGTAGTCAGTATTTTCAATACTATATTTATCTATTTTTTGATTCATGGTCCCTCAAAAGACATATCTGCGTGCTAAAAAAGAGCGCAATGGTAGCAGAAAGTGTGATGTATTTCTCAAAAAGCTCCTGGCTTAGGGGGAAACAGCAGAAATCGAGTAGAAATGAGTACACATAGCATTGAGGTGTAGGCTGCGGCATAGAGGTGCAGATTTTTTATTCGACAATAAGCAAAATGGCCAGCAATAGAGATGCTGGTCATTTACTGAGCGCTTAGGAGCTGGAAAATAACGGGCCAGTGCCTCGCTAATTAGATGTGATGCCTGTACACGGCACTCAACTCGATAGTGCCGTGTACAGGAAAGGTAAGCTGCATAAAGCCAACACTGAGCCGGCTTGGTTATTATAGAACGGCAATCACCTCTTCAGCTGCCAAACGTGCTTTGGGCAGCCCGTAGTTGTAATCTTCGCCTTCTTTAGGGTAACCCATTGCCAGGGCGACTTCACATACATGACCGTCAAGTACATCTTGGAAACTCTCGCCGATAAGCTCGGCATCAACACCTTCCATCGGCGTTGAAGCGATTCCCATGCGCGCCAGAACATGCATAATATTACCCAGTGCAAGGTAGACCTGAGCCTTTGTCCAGGTACCGTTAAAACCGTTTTCATCGGTATTGGCTTCAGCAAAAGCGTAGGCACCCATGAAGGTATCGTACATCTCTGCCGGCAGGTGACCTGAGCTTACCTCGGCATCAACTCTTTTACGGAACTTATTCTTAGTGAA
>JBFGZH010000329.1:0-3108 GCA_041586895.1 Psychromonas sp.
CCGCTGACTAACGCACCTCATACTCAGGTTGACCTGATGGAAGCACAGTGGACGCATAGTTACAGCCGCGAACTTGCCTGTTTCCCGTCAGCGCATTCAAAGGATAGCAAATACTGGCCAACGGTAAACCGGGTTGACAATGTGTTTGGCGACCGTAATTTAATTTGTTCATGTCCGAGCATTGAAAATTATATTGAAGAGTAATGCCGTTGCGCTTGCTGCTATCGTAATTAGGCCTTGCCAGGCCTCTCTGACCTGAACGCTGAATAACAACAGTACGCCGTTATATGGTGATCTGCGCCCTTTGCTGCGCAGATCGCGATATCATAAGGCCTATTTGAGTGGCATATCCACTCTATTGCTAAAACACCCATGATTGCGTGCCGTGTTTTGCCTTAAACCCTGTTCAGGTTAACTATTTTTCAAAAGGTGTAACACAATGAAAAAATTTGACCTTATCGTTTTAGGCGGCGGCCCCGGCGGTTATATCGCAGCGATTCGAGCCACTCAGCTTGGCAAGTCCGTTGCCGTTATCGAAAAAGATAAATTAGGCGGCGTTTGTCTGAATCGCGGCTGTGTTCCCACTAAAGCGCTGCTTAAGGCTGCTCATTCGGTACATGAGCTGAAAACCTTTAAATCCCTGGGCATCAACGTTGAACTACAGTCGTTAGATTCCTCTGTCGCCGTCAAAAGAGCCAACCAAATTGCTTCCCGCGTAGGTAAAGGTGTTGAATTTCTGATGAAGAAAAACAATATCGAAGTGATCAACGGCGAAGGGGTGTTAAAAAGCCCAACCACTGTAGAAGTTAAAACGGCGGATGCTGTCGAAATAATTGCAGCCGAACACATTATCCTTGCTACCGGCGCGCACTATAAAAGCTTTCCCGGTCTCGAGCACGATGGAGACCGCCTGATTGGTGCTTATAAAGCATTAAAAATGGAGGTGCTGCCCAAGTCTATTGCTATTATCGGTGCCGGTGCCATCGGTATGGAGTTTGCGTATTTCTGGAACTCCTTTGGCGTAGAGGTACATATTTTTGAGCAGCAGGATCACCTGCTGCCAATAGAAGACACGGATTGTTCTATTGAGATAGAGCGCGCCTATAAGAAGCTTAAGATCAAGCAGAGCCTGGGTATCGATAAGGTGTCAGCCAAAAATAATGGTGGCAGCGTCACTATTACTGTTGAACACAAAGGTAAAACCACAGAGCATCATTTTGATAAATGCCTGATTGCCGTTGGTATGACGGGTAATGTCAAGGGAATTGGTCTTGAAAATGCCGGTGTTGAAGTAGAAGGCGGATTTATCAAAGCCGATGCTTTAGGGCAAACCAATGTTCCGAGCATCTATGCCATTGGTGATGTCAGAGGCGGCGCCCTGCTCGCTCACGCGGCATCCCATGAAGGGGTCATTGCTGCAGAGGCAATCTGTGGTCTTACCCCTCATGCTATCCAAGCTGAAAATATTCCCGCTTGTACTTACTGTCAGCCGCAAGTTGCCAGTATCGGCCTGACAGAGCGTGCAGTAAAAGAAAGCGGTATTGACTACAGTGTCGGCAAAGTACCTTTTCGAGCCAATGGTAAAGCCGTTGCCAGCAATGAAAGCGATGGTTTTATCAAAACAATTATTGGTAAAGAGGGAGAACTGCTTGGTGCTCATATCGTTGGCAATGTCGCAACTGAGCTGATTCATGAGTTCGGATTGATGAAGAGTCAGAATATTGTCGATCAACAGATCTTTGCTACCATTCATGCTCACCCGACGCTAGGTGAAACGATTTCCGAGGCAGTAATGGCCGCTAAGGGAAGAGCACTTAACGCGTAATTTTATTTATTATCTTTTAATCGAAAAATAAAGGAGTAGATGCCCTGCACCATTGGCATCGATCCACTCACCAGCAAAAGTGAATAATGGAGTTATAAACATATGTCTGAAAAATTACTGACCACCCCTTTGCATGCACTGCATAAAGAAATGGGTGGAAAAATGGTCCCTTTTGCCGGTTATGATATGCCGGTGCAATATGCACTGGGGGTACGTAAGGAGCATCTGCATTGTCGTCAAGCAGCTGGTTTGTTCGATGTTTCACATATGGGACAATTACGTCTTATTGGTAAAAAGGCTGCGCAGGCCCTAGAAGCACTCGTCCCTGTCGATATTATTGATTTACCTGCGGGTAAACAGCGTTATGCTTTTTTCACTAATGAGCAAGGCGGAATTACTGATGACTTGATGGTGACAAACTTTGGCGATCATCTGTTTGTTGTAGTCAATGCGGCGTGTAAAGCCCAGGATATCACTCACCTGCAGGCGCATTTACCTGCTGATGTCACCCTGGAAGTGATTGAAGATCGCGCCTTACTGGCATTGCAGGGTCCGCAAGCCGCACAAGTATTAGCGCGCCTTAATCCTGCGGTCAACGACATGCTATTTATGGATGCAGCCATTATAGAACTCTCTGGTGTGGAGTGTTATCTCAGCCGCTCCGGTTATACCGGCGAAGATGGCTTTGAAATTTCCGTTCCAGCTGAACATGCCGAGGCCCTGGCACGACAATTATTGGCTTTTGCTGAAGTGGAGTGGATTGGCCTTGGCGCACGTGATTCATTACGTCTTGAATGTGGTTTATGTTTATATGGTCATGATCTCGATCCGACCACCACCCCGGTAGAAGCCAGTCTCTTATGGGGCATCAGCAAAGCACGTCGCGCTGATGGCTGTCGACCTGGCGGCTTTCCGGGAGCAGAACTGATCCTCGAGCAGATCAAGAGCAAAAATGTTACCCGTAAACGTATCGGTTTAGTGGGTAAGTCCAAAGCGCCCGTGCGTGAAGGCAGTAAATTATTTGATGCGGATGACAATGAAATAGGCATAGTCACTAGTGGTACCTTTGGCCCGTCAAAAGGAATGCCGGTTGCCATGGCCTATCTTGATACTCACTTTACTACCATTGGCACGGAGATTTTTGCTGAAGTACGAGGCAAAAAGCTGGCGATGACGGTAGAAAAAATGCCTTTTGTGCCGCAACGTTACTATCGCGGTTAAGCGCCCATTGAACTGGCCTCTTTAATAAAAAAGGCTTGCGTGTGCTCCAGTTGGAGCACACG
>JBFGZH010000330.1:0-3098 GCA_041586895.1 Psychromonas sp.
CGGGAATGAGCCGGGTCTATTATGCAAGCTCAGGCTCGGAAGCCAATGAAAAGGCATTTAAGATTGTCCGCCAGATTGCGCAGCAAAAGTACGGCGGTAAGAAGCATAAGATTTTATACCGTGAGCGAGATTATCACGGCACAACCATTGCAGCTTTAAGTGCAACCGGCCAGGAAGAGCGTCGCGCACACTATGGGCCCTTTGCTCCGGGCTTTGTTGAGTTTCCGCATTGCTGTGAATATAGAAGCCAATTTGGCAATGTAGATAACTATGGTGAATTAGCTGCTCAAGAGCTGGAAAAGGTTATCTTAAGAGAAGGCCCGGATACTGTTGGGGCCGTCGTTTTTGAGCCTATTACTGCTGGTGGCGGTATTATCACGCCACCTGAAGGTTATTGGCCTGCCGTGATGGCGATCTGCAAAAAGTACGATGTTCTTATCCATATTGATGAAGTGGTTTGCGGCATGGGGCGAACGGGTGAATGGTTTGCTTATCAGCATTACGGCATTAAGCCTGATATCGTGACTATGGCAAAGGGAGTGGCATCGAGTTATGCGGCGATTTCCTGCACAGTGACCACTGAGGAAGTTTTTAATGAGTTTATTGCCGATGCCAGTGATCGGGAAGCATACTTTCGCGATATCAGCACCTTCGCGGGCTGCACGGCAGGCCCGACAGCCGGATTAGTTAATTTGCAGATATTAGAGCGTGAAAACCTGGTGCAGAATAGCGCAGAGATGGGGGAATACCTGCTTACAGAACTCAGCGCGCTTAAAGATCGCCATGCAATTATCGGCGATGTACGTGGTAAAGGCTTGATGCTTGGCCTGGAGCTGGTCAGTGATAGAGAAAACAAAACCCCGGTTGCTGAGCAGGTGGCAATGAAGGTGGCCGCTATATGTATGCAGAAAGGCTTGATTATAGGCCGTACTAACCGCTCTTTTGCTAACTTCAACAACACCTTATGCTTATGCCCGATCTTGACTATCAATAAAGAGGAAGCAGATTTTATCGTGGCAACGCTCGATGCGGCTTTTACTGAATTATCGCTTTAAGCTCTATTTTTATAAAGGAATGAATAATGACTGAACAGCAACAACGTCCGATTGTGTTAATTACAGGCGCGACTTCCGGTTTTGGACTGGCAACCGCTAAAAAATTTGCTCAGCATGGTTATCCCCTGATCATCACGGGGAGAAGAGAAGAGCGTCTGCAGAAATTAAGTGATGAGTTAAGTCCATTAACAGCGGTTTATTTTAAGCCTCTTGATGTCAGAAATGCAGACCAGGTTCGGCAGTTAGTCGAGCAATTACCGCCTGAATTTCAGAATGTGGCCATATTAGTGAATAATGCGGGATTGGCATTAGGCGCTTCTCCGGCAGATCAGGCGTCACTGCATGATTGGCATACCATGATTGATACCAATGTCACGGGGCTGGTCAATGTCACTCATGCGTTATTAGCGACACTCAAGAAACAAACCTCTGCCAGCATTATTAATCTGGCATCGATTGCTGCTAACTGGGCATATCCGGGGAGTCATGTTTATGGTGCGTCGAAAGCCTTTGTCGCTCAATTTTCCCGTAATTTACGCAGTGATTTTGCAGGCACTGGGGTTCGTGTTACCAGTCTCGAGCCGGGGCTATGTGAAAGTGAATTTAGCCTGGTGCGCTTTAATGGTGATCAGGACAAGTACGATGCGCTGTATAAAAATGCCAACGCGCTGCAACCCGAGGATATCGCCAACATTATTTTCTGGATTGCCGAGCAGCCGGCGCATATCAATATTAATAGTTTAGAGGTGATGCCAACGTCTCAAGCCTGGGACAACTTTAAGGTCATTAAAGAGCAATAATTAACTATCCACCACGAGGGCACAGAGAAAAAGCATGCACAGGACAACCCTTTTTCTCTGTGTCGCGCTGCTGTGGTGCTATTTAATCAACGAAGGTCAGCAAGCAGTTTTCCCAGGAGGGCCAGACCCGGTAAAATTCTATCGCTATTAATAGCTGAAAATCCAAGCCTAATATAATTTTTCGGGGCATTTTCCTGCATAAACAGGCTGTCGCCTGATTCGATTAACAGTCCTTTTTCAGCGGCTGCTGCCAGTAAAGTATGGCTGCAAACAGCGTCGGGTAAACCTATCCAAAAGCAGAAACTACCGGGGGTAGAATGGATTTCACATTCACTGAGATACTGCTCAATGCCTTGCTGCATCAATAACCACTTCTCTTTATAAGCGCGGCGCATACGGCGTACATGGCTGTCATAATAGCCCTGACTGATAAACAGGGCGGTGATACGCTGATTATTAGCAGGCGGATGACGGTAATGCAGGTGACGTAATTTGCGCAGCTCTTTAACTAGTTTTTTATCTGCAACCAGGTAGCCGATGCGTATTCCAGGTGAGAGTGACTTGGATAGGCTGCCGACATAAATAACGCGGCCATGCTGATCTAAGCTTTTCAGCGCAGGAAGCGGCTGTTCGATAAAATTCACCTCACTCTCGTAGTCATCCTCAATGACCACAAAATTATCCTTTCTCGCCTGTTCAAGTAACGCCTTACGGCGCGCTACCGTCATGGTCACCGTGGTCGGGCATTGGTGACTAGGTGTGACACAAACATAATCACAGTCTGTCAATTGCCGGCCGACCTGTAAGCCTTCTGCATCGATAGCCAGTGCTTTTACCGGACTGCGGCAGATAGAGATAATATGTCGCAAATCCGCATAACCGGGATCCTCGACGCCAAAGGTGATGTTTTTACCCGCCAATAAATTAGCTAGTAGAAAAAGTGAGTTCTGCGTACCAAGGGTGATAAGCAGCTCATCTGGCTGGGCAACAATGCCTCGCTTAGAGAGGATCTGCTGACGAATTTCCGTCACCAGATCCGGATCGTCGCTATCAATAAAACCTTCTACCCATTCATGTATTTTTCCACGCCTTTCAACGATTCGGGAACATTCCCGCCATTGATAAAGAGGGAACTCTTGGGCATTGATATGTCCGTAGATAAAGGGGTAAGTGTATTTTTTCCAATCTTTATCTTTATTAAGCGATGCAAATTGACTGGGCTGTTTCTGTAACCGCCCGCTCC
>JBFGZH010000331.1:0-3098 GCA_041586895.1 Psychromonas sp.
GCACTGCTGACAGCCGTTAACGTGCCGTTGGCCAGGGTGATATCTGCATTGCTAAAGCCGCTCACCGCTTCACTGAAAGTGATGGTCACCAGGCTGGTTTCACCCACTTTCAAGGCAGTATCCGCAAAGACCACGCTTTCAATGATCGGCTCGACCGTGTCAATCGCAAAGTTAGCAGAAGCTTTATTCGCCAGCGGTGCATTGCCGGCCAGATCGGTCAGGCTGGTGCCGACAGTGATAATGTTAGTGGCATCTTCAATGTCATCAGTCGGGGTAAAGGTCGCCGTCCAGGTGATATTGTCAGCACTGCTCACAGCAGTTAACGTGCCGTTGGCCAGGGTAATATCGCTGTTATCAAAGCCGGTCACCGCTTCACTGAAGGTGATGGTCACCAGGCTGGTTTCACCCACTTTCAAGGCTGTATCGCTAAAAGTTACGCTGCTGATCACTGGTGCGGTAATATCCACATCAATTATGGTTGCCGGACTTTCTTCCTGATCGTTTATTTGCGATGTAACAGCAAGACGACCGTCTCCTTCGGCATCAATCGCTGTAATAGGCACATATACTTTTGCGATATCTGCTTGTAAATCACTTTCGGTTACGACAACAGTATAACTTTGCTCGCCCCAGCGGATAACAACCGTATCCCCTTCATTTACATTGGCAACCTGTACACTGATGCCTGTTTCACTGGCAGCATCACGCTCAACTTTATTGACGCCGTTCTTCGCTACTTCAATAACAGGGGGTTCAATCAGCGCATCGCTTAAATCCACTAAGCCGGCATTAGCACTGACTGTGAATTTTTCCACCCCTTGCTGCAGCAGCTCGACACCGGTTTGGGTTAATCCCAGAGAGCCATCTTTCTGCTCTACTGTAACTTCCGCTAATTGTTCGAGAGTGGCGTCAATGCTGCCGCTTACACTGTCTGCACCTGATAACAGTGCTAATACATTACCATACTGCTCAGCGGCATTAATACCATCCGAGCTATTGTAATTTTTATCCAAAATAGTAGTAACAGGAGCCAGAATATCTTCGACACCGAACAGCTTGGCAACCTTTGCATTGACCGTCACACTTTCTTCACTAACGGCATTGTTTTCTGTTACACCAGCTTGACGTACTGCAAGCTCAGTCAAGGGAGTAATACTCATGGATACATTCTTTACACCATCCGCCACACTCATTGCGCGCAGCGATGAATTACCTAAACTGACAAGCTGCCCGGTGGTTTCATCCAGATAATCGCCAGCATCACCATTAGCATCGACCACCTTAGCTAACAGCGGACCTTGATAACCATTACTGATAGTAAAACTAACCGGCCCAGAGCTAAAATCATGCTCTTTACTTGCCAGCAGATTCCCGTCTTTATCATACAGTTCAACGCTGACAACAGATTCAAAGGGGCCTGCAGCTGCTGCTAAGCTCACTACATAACTGTCCGTCTCCGTCGAACTATCTTTATCATGGGTCAGCGCTATATGGGTCAACCCTATTGCTCCGACGCTACCGCCAACAAACAGGCCACCATCCCATACTGAAGACGACAAACCTAAAAAATCATCACACTCTGGTACAGGCCAGACGACAATTGATTCGCTGTCATCACTAATGGGGCTATTATCAGTAATATCCGCACTCGTCACATACATACCTTCAGCAGGTGTAACTGTGCCATCAGCAGAAAAAGTAGCACTCAGCTCTTCGCTATAAAAGTCATCGATATACGCAACAAGCTCACCCTCAACTTCAATCTCTAAATCATCATCTTTACGTTTTAATAGCAACGCCTCAGGTGCCTGTTGAGTATCCTCTTCAAGCAAAGTATAAACAGCGCCATTTAACGCGGTAAGCTGTTGTAACTCTATCAAGTCAAGCGTTTGTCGTTTACCGTCTGGCAGCTCAACAAGTAAAATCAATTTAGTCATTCCATATCCTTTGAGTGGCAATAGCCGGCTGTAAGCTTTTTACTATAATCATCTACTTCTATTTTTATACTCCACATTCGCAACTGATTTAAAAGACCATTCTATTTTTGAAAAACCGAGGATCGAGAATAAAACCAATAAAACCAATAAAACCAATCAGTTAGGTGAACTTCATAAAGTGTGAGTTATATAGAAAAAAAAGAACAATTTTCTAGCAAGATTGGTGACAAAACAAGCAAATAAAAAGAAAACAATATAAAGAATATATAAATAAAAATACAGGGTGAATGGCATGTGTTATGAGTGGAAAGTGAAGGCAGATCAGAAGGTTGATGATAAGAAGCGGGAGTTCAAAAGTCGCTGTCAGCTCTAACAAGTGAATAAGCTATCCCAACAAGGTTAATGCGAATAATTATTTTGAACACTACCTTAAGCAAAGATTGAACTGCAGTTGCTGCAGCGTTTACAATTAAATAAATTTAACTGGTAGTTGCTTATGAGCGAACAAGATATTAGTCCTTTTCTAGCCCCTTCACCTATGCAGCAGGTGCAGATGGCCGGCATATCTTTTTTTATAAAACGAGATGATCTCCTCAACCCTTTTTTTTCAGGTAATAAAGCCAGAAAATTCGCTTATTTTCTAGAAAATCACTTTCCAAAAATAGAAAAAATAGTGAGTCATGGCTCTGTGCAGGCAAACTCCCTCTATTCCTTAGCTGCACTTGCTAAACTTAAAGGCTGGCAACTCGACTTTTATGTCCAGCATATTCCCCGCTGGTTAAAAGAGCACCCTAATGGAAATTACCGGGCAGCATTAAGTTTAGGCGCCAATATCATTGAAGTCTGAAAAAGCATCTTTAGCGATGACGCTAACCTGGATGCTGTTATGCGATTAAAAGCACAAAATTTGCCAGCTAATACTCTCTTTATTCCCGAAGGAGGACGGTGCAGGCAAGCAAAGCAGGGAATAGCTCAGTTAGCAGAAGAGATTAAAACCTTTTGCCGACAACATGCTCTGCAGCGACCAGTGATTATGTTGCCATCTGGCACTGGTACCAGCGCGCTTTTTTTGCAATCTTTATTACCCTATCAGGTGCTGACTTGCGCCTGTGTCGGTGGTACTGAGTATCTGAGTAAGCAGTTTTCTGAGTTAGATAAGGA
>JBFGZH010000332.1:0-3085 GCA_041586895.1 Psychromonas sp.
CCACTTTTTCTCCGGCCACTGCGGCACGGAAGCAAACTTATTGGCAATCTCTTCACTGTCTGTGGTTAACACGCCAAACAGATCGCTCTGTCCGAATGCTTCCGCTTTCTTATGCTGCATGGCCGACTGCAGAGCATTCGGCAATGTTTCCATTAATGCCGCACGATGCGGCCCCAATTGATCCAGCGCACCGGCTAAAATCAGCTTTTCTAAGACGCGTTTGTTACAGCGCTTGAGATCGATACGGTTACAAAAATCAAACAGATCTTTAAACTTACCGCCCTGTTCACGGGCTTCAATAATAGCTTCCACCGGGGCTTCTCCAACCCCTTTGACCGCACCGATGCCGTAAACGATGCGCAGATCCGGATCGACGTTAAATTTAAACAAACCTTCATTGACATCCGGTGGCCCCAGCTCCAGCCCCATGCTTTGACATTCCGCCACCAAAATAACGATTTTATCGGTATTATCCATATCCGCAGACATCACCGCGGCCATAAAATAGGAAGGGTAAAAGGTTTTCATCCACAGAGTTTGATAGGAAACTAAGGCGTAAGCGGCGGAATGCGATTTATTAAAACCATAGCCGGCAAACTTTTCTACCAGGTCAAAGATCTTCATCGCCAGCTCACCATCAATGCCGTTGGCAATGGCCCCCTCTTCAAAGGTCGCACGCTGCTTGGCCATCTCTTCCGGCTTTTTCTTACCCATGGCTCGGCGCAGCATATCCGCGCCGCCGAGCGTATAACCGGATAACACCTGAGCAATCTGCATGACCTGCTCCTGGTAGAGAATAATACCGTAGGTAGGCGAGAGGATCTCTTTTAATGATTCATGCTGCCACTTTTCATCCGGGTAAGAAACGGCCTCGCGGCCATGCTTACGCTCAATAAAGTTATCAACCATGCCGGACTGCAAAGGGCCGGGACGAAACAGCGCCACCAGTGCGATCATATCTTCAAAACAGTCCGGCTGTAAGCGGCGAATCAGATCTTTCATACCACGGGATTCGAGCTGGAAAACGGCGGTGGTTTCATAACGCTTTAACAGTTCAAAACAAGCCGGTTCAGTAAGATCTATCTTTTCAATGTAGATAGGCTCTTCACCGCGCATTTTTTTATGCGCATTGGCCATATCCAGCGCCCACTGAATAATGGTCAGGGTGCGTAAGCCCAGGAAGTCAAATTTAACCAGGCCGGCGGTTTCAACATCATTTTTATCAAACTGGGTGACCGGATTTTTGCCCTCTTCATCGCAGTACAGCGGCGCAAAATCGGTAATAGTGGTCGGGGAAATCACCACGCCGCCGGCATGTTTACCGGCATTTCGTATCGTCCCTTCCAGGGTGCGGCACATATCGATAAGCGCACGTACATCTTCGCTGCTGTCATAACGCTCCTGCAGTCGCGGCTCCTCAACAAAGGCTTTGCTCAGGGTCATACCCGGTGTCGGCGGCACCAGTTTAGAGATACCATCAACAAAACCGTAAGCATGACCCAGCACACGTCCGACATCACGAATAACCGCTTTGGCCGCCATAGTACCAAAGGTAATTATCTGGGAAACGGCATCCCGGCCATAAAGCTCGGCCACATGGTCAATCACCTCATCACGTCTGTCCATGCAGAAATCGATATCAAAATCGGGCATGGAGACACGTTCCGGGTTAAGGAATCGCTCAAAGAGCAGATCCAGCTCCAGGGGGTCAAGGTCGGTGATCTTTAACGCATAAGCAACCAAAGAGCCGGCACCTGAACCCCGCCCCGGCCCCACCGGAATATTATTATCTTTACTCCACTGAATAAACTCCATCACAATCAGGAAGTAGCCGGGAAAGCCCATGGTATTAATCACATCCAGTTCAATCTCCAGACGCTCATCATAGGGTTTGCGAATCTCGGCAAAGTCCGGCGAATTTTTATCAAACAGAAAGTCTAAGCGAGCCTCTAAGCCTTCGCGGGAAACCTTACAGAAATACTCATTGATCGGCATACCGCCGGTGGGAAAGTCGGGCAGAAAGTATTCGCCTAAACGTAAGGTTACATTACAGCGTTTGGCTATTTCCACACTGTTCTGCAGCGCTTCGGGAATATCAGAGAAGAGCTCGCACATCTCCTCCTCGCTGCGCAGATACTGCTCCGGGCTATATTCCTTGGGACGGCGGTCATCCCCTAGGGTATAGCCCTGATTGATACAGACGCGAATCTCATGGGCATCAAACAGCTCTTTATCGGCAAACACCACCTGATTGGTCGCCACCACAGGCAGTGCAAATTTTTCCGCCCAGCTCAGCGCATAATGGAGATAGTTTTCTTCATCGACGCGGTTGGTACGGATCAGTTCCAGATAAAAGCGCTGCGGAAAATACTGGCTGTAAAATGCCGTGATCTGCTCAGCCAGTTCATGCTGCCCCTTTAACAGCGCCTTGCCCAAGTCGCCCTCTTTTGCCCCGGAGAGTAAAATAACACCTTGATTATGCTCGGCTAACCACTCTTGATCAATAACAGCATGGCCGCCTATATGGCCGCGCAGATAGGCTTTAGAGATCAGCTCGGTAATATTCTTATAACCCTGATTATCCATCGCCAAGGCAGTCAGGCGAAATTGTTCTCCAGTAAGCAGCTCGCTTTGCACCCAGAAATCCGCCCCGATAATAGGCTTAATGCCGGCAGCATGGGCTGCCCCATAAAACTTCACTAATCCGCAGAAGTTGCTCTGGTCGGTTATCGCCAAGGCCGGCATATTCATGGCGGCTGTTTTCGCAACTAAAGGTTTAACCTTAGTCAAGCCATCGACCATAGAAAAGTCACTATGGACACGTAAATGGATAAATTTAGGATCTGAACTGGAAATAGTAGTAACCTCTACACTAAAAATTTTACTCACCACTGAAAGGTGATGGCTAAAGAGTGATGGGTAAAGAGTAATGGGTAAAGAGTAATGGGTAAAGAGTAATGGGTAAAGAGTATAATGGGTAAAGAGTAATGGGTAAAAAGTAACTAATCACTAATAACTCATTACTAATCACTCATCACTCATCACTCATCACTAATCACTCATCACTCATCACTAATCACTAATC
>JBFGZH010000333.1:0-3077 GCA_041586895.1 Psychromonas sp.
CCCCATATTTCATTAAACGATTCTTCAATTTGCCCTAATACTTTAATAACCGACCAAAAAAATACGACAATCCCCACCCCGGCAATAATGCCGCCTTGGGTATTTTCCAGCATCGCCTGAGCAAAGCCGATAATTTTCTCAACGGCCTCCTCCTGCCCCTGTAGATTCTCAAAGAGTAATGTTTCCAGCCTTTGCTCAAAGCCAAAGCCTTTGGCAATACCAAAAGCCATCGCGACAACCGGAACAATGGAGAGTAGAGAAAAAAAAGTTAACGCTGAGGCACGCAGCACACATTTATCTTCCGCAAAACCACGCGCAGCCAGAAGAATAATACGCAGTTGACAAAGAGCAAAAGACTTCATTCCTGAGAGCTGGCTAGCCCGAATCCGCCAAATATCCTTTTCAATAAAATGAATGAATTTGCTGATAAATGATGGCATTGGCTGTTCCTAAGCATAAAAATTAAGAAAGTGTAAAGCGCGAAAGCCTTTACTGAGTATAGGTAAAATACATGACTTTTTGATTAAAATGAACAACACACTATATCACTACAAACATGCATCCAGGGTAAATGCCAAACACAGCGTGACCTGGCCCGATCATTTCCACTCTGTTTTTGAAGCAGGCTAAGATAGCGTTAAATATGTTTCTTTATAATAAATAATTGAAAACGACTTGCCCAAATTAATACTTATATTTGCCAAATAAAAACTAGAGGCATTTCTATACTCATTATGGGTGAGTCTATTTTCTGTTATGGAGGTGAAAGGTCTTGGGTATATTTTCACAAACTAGAATCGTGAGTTGTAAAGATTTATACGCAAAAGATTTAATTATCGACATTAAAGAAGCTGCTGTATGTGACGTGAGAACCGTTTGCCGCTTAGCATGCCATCATTGCCCTTATGTACTCGAAAATATTGATGCTGAACAGATCAATATAAAAGGTTTGCATGCATATACTATCAAGTTAGAAAAAGCAGAAAACGGACAGTTATTACTTTCAATAACGGCGCCAGATATTGAGAATTGGCTAAGAGAAAACAGCTTACCTTATACTCGGCCAAAAGTGCGTAATCAGGTGGGAATAATCAATAAAGCCAGTCACATGCTTATAGATTACTTTAAAAAAATAATCCGCAAGAGCCCTTAACATAACCCTTATTTATAAAACCTATGTCCAATCTTTTACCTTTAAAAAAATTTAGAACAATACAAACACTAAAAAACCAACACCTTTTCAGGAGTTGGTTTAAAAAGTGTAATAAGTGCTGATCTTAGTGAATCAAGCAACCGCCTTTACGCTTGGCGCTGGTGTGCGAATCAAGTAGTCAAATGCACCCAGGCTGGCTTTAGACCCTTCCCCCATGGCAATAATGATCTGCTTATAAGGCACTGTGGTGACATCGCCCGCTGCAAATACGCCCGCGAGTGAGGTTTCCCCTTTAGCGTTGACTTCAATCTCACCGCGAGGTGACAAGGCAACGCCGCTTTCTTTTAGAAAGTCGCTGTTTGGCACTAGACCGATTTGCACAAAGATCCCGGCAAGCTGCAGTTGCTTCTGCTGGCCTGTCGCACGCTCAGTATAGTTGAGAGCAGTAACACGGGTGCCGTCACCAATCACCTCGGTTGTTTGCGCTTCTTTAATAATGTCGATATTTGCCATGCTCTTGGCTTTGTTAATCAACACCTGGTCAGCGCGCAGGGTATCGGCAAATTCTGAATATTTACTGGACATCCAAATAATTTTTAACATGGCAATCAACACCATAGCTAACCAAGCATCATGGTTTAATCATTACAATCAGCAGTTGTCAGCATAATTGTCCATATAATTCATTAATAACGATAAAAAGACAAATACCAGGCAGGTTGCTCTCTTAGCCATAGCTAATAGCGGGGTTTGTGGTTATTTTCTGAGGTTTAAACAACGCGCTTAATGTAAACATCGTCGCAAAGCATTTTTCTTAGCTATCCAGCACTTACCGGTATGGCTTGCGAACAAGGCTAATTCTTCCAATGATCCAACCGCCCCCTGATAGTTTTTACCGAAACCACTGGCAAGTTCAAGCCAGTTTTCATCCTCCAAGCCAAGGAGACAGAGTAACCGCGGTCGCTGCGCGCAGATTGCTCCTCGCTTGTCTTCGCGAAGAATGCGCCCTGTCCAGTCTAGCAATTCAAGATAATCAATCAGAGAATAAGGTATGCCTTGCGGGCTTGCCTGATGTGCATCTCCGACAAAACCTAAAAGTGGCTTCACCCTGAACGGGGTTTCATGGGGCTCAGCACTACTGGTTACACCGTGAATGCGCTCGTAACTTGATGTATATTTGGAGTTTTCTACGGCATCAGCTATTTTCGCTCGCACCGGGTTTAAGTCCACATAAGCCATGCAGGCCAGTAGTGCTTCTTCATCCAGTAAGGCTTGTGATTTAAACCGCCCTTCCCAGAAACGTCCTTTGCATTGATCTTCTTTATTGGCTTTGCGGGCGATAAACTCATTTAAACAGCGCATAAACCAAGAGATATCCACCAGCCGCCTTCGCCAGTTACTGATTATCTGTAGTGCAGTCTCTTGCTCTGCGGGTGTAGCTAATTGCTGCTTCATCCATCTGTCCACAAGGGGCGGCGCACTGTAGAGCTGGCACCAACGCTGGCATACGGCTTTATTACTTAGGTTTTGATTGGCTTTGATATCGACATGTAAAACAAGATGGTAGTGATTGGACATAATTGCATAGGCACAGATATCGATATTGAACAGGCTGGCAAGAAAATGCATGCGCTCGAGAACCCACTGCCGCCGGTGGCTGAAACTTTGTCCGGTAAATTTATCTTCGCCGCATAAAAATGCACGGCGAACACAACGGGAAATGCAGTGATAATACGGTGTATCGACAAGCGAAATTAATGAAGAGCGTGATTGTGTCATACTTACCTCTACCTATGTAAATAAAACCACTGTTTATATAGTAGGCGGTAATTGACAGTCCGTCAAAAAATATGGCTGTCCAATATTTCGTCCAATATTTCGATATTGCAGGCGGGTTTCTCAGCTTTGCTGGGAAAAAAGCCAC
>JBFGZH010000334.1:0-3070 GCA_041586895.1 Psychromonas sp.
AACTTTGAAAGCAGCAGCTTACCATCGGGAGAAAAGATCCAGATATCAAGTAAAAGCGGGTTGATATTGAGTAAGTCATTAATCCTTTTGATATTAAAAGTGGGATTATTGACATATTCATTATCCACTAAGTTCTGGATACTCTCATATTTAGTAAATAATGCCTCAAGACGGTCGTGGTAAATTTTGCTCAGATAGTGTTGAGTGTTTTTTGTTTCCTTTAAGATTTCTTTATGTTTCACATAAATGGCCCCTGCAAGCAGAATGCTGGCTATAAAAAGCATAATATAAAAAGGTAACCAGATATTGACTTTAAAAGGCTTCATAATGACTTTCTCGCTGAAACACAGTTTTATATAAATAAATAGTGATATGGTAATCTAAATTGTGAAGAAAATATATATGTTAATTTTATGTTAATGTATTATTCTCGGCTTTGCAGGGTTAATGAGGGCGGTTTTTACCTGAACGACTGTTCGTTACTTTTATGAGTCATTATTGGTTATTTATATTGTTTTTCTTCTCTTTTTATTTGTTGTTTTTTTACTCATTTTGAAAAATAGTTACAGAAAATGATATAAATCAAACCCTCCCCCCCTTGGAAAAAGGTAAATTACTGCCCATTGTGATCGATGTAACAAACACTTTCGTCTATAATGCTGCTGATAAAATGGTTACAATAAGGAAATGTTGTACTGAATAAGACAGTGTGATAGCTAAGCTTAAAGAAATGTTTGAGCAGTAAATTCAGAATTTTATAATTTTATTAAATTAAATGAGAGGACACATCATGTCAGTAAAAAAAATGGTTGATTTAGATTTAGCCGGCAAGCGCGTATTTATCCGTCAAGATCTTAATGTGCCAGTTAAAGATGGTAAAGTAACTTCAGATGCGCGTATCCGTGCTTCTATCCCGACAATCAAATTAGCGTTAGAAAAAGGCGCTAAAGTGATGATTACTTCTCATTTGGGTCGTCCAACTGAAGGTGCTTCTGCTGAAGAAAATGCTCCATTCTCTCTACAACCTGTTGTTGACTACTTAAATGAAGCATTAGATGTGCCTGTTCGTCTGGCAACTGACTACTTAAACGGCCTGGAAATCAATGAAGGTGAAGTAGTTGTGCTGGAAAACGTTCGCTTTAACAAAGGCGAAAAGAAAAATGATGAAACATTATCTAAGCAGTTAGCTGCACTTTGTGATGTTTACGTTATGGATGCATTCGGTACGGCTCACCGCGCACAAGCTTCAACAAACGGTGTTGGTGTTTACGCGCCTGTAGCATGTGCAGGTCCTCTGCTTGCGGCTGAGCTTGAAGCGCTAGGTAAAGCGATGGACAACCCGGCTCGCCCGTTAGTTGCAATCGTTGGTGGTTCTAAAGTTTCTACTAAACTGACTGTTCTTGAGTCGCTATCTAAAGTGGCTGACCAACTGGTTGTCGGTGGCGGTATTGCTAACACCTTTATCGCAGCACAAGGCCACAATGTTGGTAAATCACTATACGAAGCAGACTTAGTGGATACCGCTAAGAAACTAATGGATGAGTGTGCCATTCCAGTAGCAACTGATGTTGCCTGTGCAAAAGCCTTTGATGAAAACGCAGAAGCAGAAATCAAAAACGTTGCTGATGTACAAGATGACGACATGATCTTCGATTTAGGCCCAGAATCAACAGCGGCACTGGCTGAAATTCTTAAAGGTGCAAAAACAATCCTTTGGAATGGCCCGGTTGGCGTATTTGAATTCAAAAACTTTGAAGCAGGTACAGCGGGTATCTCTAAAGCGATTGCTGAGTCAGAAGCTTTCTCTGTAGCAGGCGGTGGCGACACACTGGCAGCGATTGATAAATTTAATATTGCAGCTGACGTTTCTTACATCTCAACAGGTGGCGGTGCTTTCCTTGAGTTTGTTGAAGGTAAAAAACTTCCTGCCGTAGCAATGCTAGAAGCGCGTGCAAACGACTAATAAATATTTAAAGCGAGATAATGTCTCGCTTTTTTATTGCGTGTTTTTTGTCATATTTTTGTGTAGAATGGCGCGCGAAATTAAACAGAATTTAATTTAACTAAAATAGATGGGAAATATCTTATGTCTAAGATCTTCGATTTCGTAAAACCTGGTGTTATCTCTGGCGATGACGTACAAAAAGTATTTGAAATTGCAAAAGAGAACAACTTTGCACTTCCAGCAGTTAACTGTGTAAATACTGACTCTGTAAATGCTGTACTGGAAGCTGCTGCTAAAGTTAAAGCTCCTGTAATCGTTCAGTTCTCTAACGGCGGTGCAGCATTCTTTGCTGGTAAAGGCGTTAAACTAGAAGGTCAAGGTGCGCAAATCCTTGGTGCTGTAGCTGGTGCTAAATACGTTCACGCTGTAGCTGAATCTTACGGTGTACCAGTAATTCTGCACACTGACCACGCTGCTAAGAAACTTCTTCCTTGGATCGACGGACTACTAGACGCTGGTGAAGAGTTCTTCGCTCAAACTGGTAAGCCTCTATTCTCTTCTCACATGCTAGACCTTTCAGAAGAGTCTCTAGAAGAAAACATTGAAACATGTGCTAAGTACCTAGAGCGTATGGCTAAAATGGACATGACAATCGAGATTGAACTTGGTTGTACTGGTGGTGAAGAAGACGGTGTTGATAACACAGATATGGACGCTTCTGAGCTTTACACTTCTCCTGAAGATGTTGCTTACGCATACGAAAAACTAAGCGCTGTTAGCCCACGTTTCACTATCGCTGCATCTTTCGGTAACGTACACGGTGTTTACCAGGCTGGTAACGTTGTACTTACTCCAACTATCCTGCGTGATTCTCAAGCATACTGTGCAGAGAAATTCGGTATTGCACCTAACGCACTAAACTTCGTATTCCACGGTGGTTCTGGTTCTTCTGAAGCTGAAATCCAAGAGTCTATCGGTTACGGCGTTATCAAAATGAACATCGATACTGATACACAGTGGGCATGTTGGGACGGTATCCGTCAGTACGAAGCTGAAAACCACGATTTCCTACAAGGTCAAATCGGTAACCCAACTGGTGAAGCTGCACCGAACAAGAAATACTAC
>JBFGZH010000335.1:0-3060 GCA_041586895.1 Psychromonas sp.
AGACATTACGTCCCTGTACTGGCTGAGATTAGGAAAATCAAAGGGCGCGCAGAGCTTGCCCGCTCATAAACCTGAACAGCAGTTCAATTCGCTCCATGATTTTCCTTGCTAAAGTGCTTATCCCCTACAAGAAAAATGGATGGGACCTCCCAGCCACGTCGTTTTTTTGAAATATGCAGACTAAAAGAGCCTGGCTATTGGTTACTGATATTTCTGTATAAGAGTTAGGGCTTTAGCCGAGCTATATAGCAAACAAACTGTATATTACAGCGCGGCTGAAGCCGCGGCCCCAATTGCAGTAATTTACTGAACAATGACTTAGCTCAATCAATCATAATTAATGAGTCAAGGTACTAGTTCCCATGCTCTGCGTGGACATTCACAGCGGCGATCACTGCATTAACTACAAACCTATGCATTACCACGCGGAGCGTGGGAACGAGGCAACTGATTGCATCAATATTCATATTACTTATCAGCTACCGCCAGTATCTCTTTAAGTTTTACAGCAATCCCTTCGGCCATATTTTTATGCTGCTCTGCTTCCCAGTGAATCCCGTCAATGGCGCTTGAATTTACCACACGACCGGCATCAAAAAACGCACACCCCAGCTCGTTAGCACGTAAGGCATAGCATTCGCCGAAGTCTCTGGATTTCTCCGCCCCACCAGCAAATAACTGACCAAAATAACCCACTTCAGAAATAACCGGCGGCGCCACTAACAGCACATTGACGGCTTTTGGCTTTTTCTGCCAGGAGCTCTCTTGAATCTGCTGCACTAATTGAGCGGCATTGCGGGAAATATCCTCAGCGGATTGAGCAAAACTAGCTTTTAAATCATTGCTGCCGAGCATAAGAATAATATAGTCCGGCTGATGCTTTACAAGACAAGGAAGCAGATCATCATTACCGCAGCTAAGTCCGGCTGAAGGATCTGCAAAGAAGGTTGTTCTTCCCGGTTGCCCCTGCTCAATAACTTTATACTCAGCAGGCAACTGGCCGGCTAACAAAGCGGGCCATCTTTGCTCAGCACTGTAACGCTGCCCGTCAACAGGGCTGTATCCCCAAGTATTTGAATCACCAAAACATAATATCGTCTTCATTATTTCTTTCTTGTTCATAACAGACAACAGCGTTGCTTTAACCATGGCGCTATCCACTATTTAAAGGGGCGATTTTGCCTATCACATTAAGCTGACGGGTCCGAACGCATAGGAGAGGACAGCGGTAATGGCTAAAATCAGCGCTGCAATTAGCATCTCATTGCGGATTGATTTTTGTAATTTATGGCAAGATGCTTCCTTTTGCACTTCTTCTACCAGATGAAATTTATGGTAAGCGGCAAGCAGTAAAATACTCACTACAAAGATGAGTTTTAGCAGTATGGCTTGACCATATTGCGTGGTCAATAACTCCAGCGGATTGGCTAATAAGAAAGATAATAAACTTATGCCGCACACTATCAATAAGCCGACCATCAACATCGCAACTTGACCAAATAAGCTCATTAACTTATACAGCGCAGAGGGTTGTAATAATTGACAACTAACCCACAAGGGATATAAGGCACCTATCCACCAGGCCATAGTCACAACATGAACAGCGATCAACCACTTCGCTAACCCGCCAATATCGGCAGCATGGCCGACAAAGGTAAACGAATAGGCAAAGCTAAAGGTCGCCGCTACATATAAGAATATGAATATTGCATGTTTTAAACTAAAGCTTTCATACCTGGCATGAGGATTGCCAAAAATGAATGCCAGGCCTAACGCAGTAAATGCGAGCAAACGCCATAAAACAGAGTCTCCCAGCGCACTTTGCCACAGAAAAGTGAGCATATCTGTATCAAACATACCTGATAAGCCAGTTTCCGAAAAAGCACCAACCCGAATGAAAAAGTTTACAATGACCGCGCTAAAACCAACAACACTGCTGATGGCGATATAATTAAAAATCGACTTTTTATTCGCGAAGGGAGTGATTAAAGCGGCGATAAAGGGGCCGCCAATCGCTGCGCATACTCCTATATAGATCAATAACTTGGATACTATATTACTATAGCCCCAAAGAGTAATTTCCATTATAGATACCTTAACTAAGCCTGGTTATTATGCTTATCTAAACTGCCGGACATTTTTTTTATCTCAGGAGCATGCAGCGTGAAGGTAAAGTTGCCTTTCATTTTATGGGCATCTTTTCCCATCGCTATCCACTTAACTTTATAATTGCCGGTAGCAAGCATAGGCGATGCTATGGTAAATGTAGTTGCAAAATTCTTACTGGGTTTGCTCAGAAGTTTAAGCGGCTCTCCAGATTGAGCTATTAGCTGCACTCTGACCAATTTTACAGGTGTAGTAAATTCAAGTATTAACTCTTCAGGCAAGTGAGTTAACACAGCGCCATTTCCGGGCATTGAATCTTTCAAGCCAGAATGAGCCGTTGCTAAATTAGTTAATAAAGCCAAGGTTAATATGGCGATAATGTTAAAGATTTTCATCATAGAGCCTTTTGTTTTCTGGTTAACCACTGCTTGCTGCGTCAGCCAGCAAACAGCGGTTAAATAGATTTAAGCAGCGTCTTAATTTAAGAACTGCTGGTTGTTTTTAAGATGCGCTTTAATTTTACCTAAAATCGCCTTGATTTCAGCCTTATCCTGGGTTTTATCTAACTGCTTAAACAGATCATTCAGCCCGGCAATAGCCTGCATATACATCAGATGCTGATGTTGTGCAGCCGTCATCCCCGCCATGGCCGACATATCATGGCCCATGTTGCTATGGTCCATCTCCATATCGCCATGGTTCATATTGCTATGATCCATTTTCATATCGCCATGTTCCATATTGCTATGCTCCATTTTCATATCGCCATGTTCCATATTGCTATGGTCCATTTCCATATCGCCATGTTCCATATTGCTGTGATCCATATTACTATGATCCATTCCCTGCATACTCTCGGACATATGCTCAGCAGAGAGCGTAGTTAACGCTAACAGCTTATCAAGGTGCTGCTGCATCACCTGTGCATCATCACTTTTAACCCCCTTTACATAA
>JBFGZH010000336.1:0-3054 GCA_041586895.1 Psychromonas sp.
GCGACAATATCAGCAGCAACCCTGCGCTTGCGTTCCACTGCCGTATCAATTCGAATCTGATAGCCGGCATCAATCCAGGCTTCATCAATGCTTACTCGGGTGGTGAAGGTGTCACCACTCTTTAAACTTGCCCCTGTTTTACCATCATATTCAGCTCTTCTTTTTCTGCTGCCATAGGCCCAATCCAATAGGCCCTGGTAGTATTTCGCCTTCTTGCCGCCAATCCAAAAGGTCCGTTGATAAACGCCCTGGCTGTCGGTCAGATAAATCGCAAAATATGCGGCTTCCCCCCCATAGTCTTGCAGCGTTGTGGTAAGCGTCACCTCTTTGCTTTCAGCTAACGTCCCTGTTGAAAAAATGAATGCAGCAGCGGTGAACACCTTAAGCATTTTGTTCATTTTTCCCCCTTTGCCTTTTATCGTAAAAAGCTCAATGAAAGGAATAAGTTACCTGCAGGAAAATGCCCGGCTAAAGGTTAAACAGGCACTTTCAAGGCAGTGCCTAGCGGTGACCTTTGAGCAGCAGGCTTAAGCAGCTGAAATAATATATTGAGCAGCTTTTCTATTGCTCCTGATCCAGCTGTTTAATTATTGTGCAATATTTACAATATACTCTATCAGCGTATTTTTAGCCAATGAGAAGAATTCAGACTGTTGCAGGAAATGGTTAACAGAGTGGATAAATAAAAAACAGGCAAAAAAAGGCCGGCATAAGCCGACCTTGCAGTGGATAATTAAATAAACAACTTAGCCAAGTAGTAGCTTGTTGATACGGCCGACAAACTCGGACGGATCATCAAGGCTGCCTTTTTCAGATAGAATCGCCTGTTCAAGCAGCAGTTCAGCCCATTGCGCAAACAGCTCTTCATCAGCCATATCAGCAAGTCGAGTGATCATAACGTGTTCAGGGTTAAGCTCAAAGATTGGCTTGCTTTCCGGTACCGGTTGGCCCATCTGCGCCATCAGTTTTGCCATCTGCGTGCTCATATCATCACTATCGGCAACGATACAAGAAGGTGTAGAGGTTAAACGATGGGTTAAGCGCACATCTTTGACTTTATCACCCAGTACCTCTTTCACTCGCTCGATAAAGCTGGCGAATTCAGTTTCCTGCTTCTCCTGCTCTTTTTTATCTTCTTCGCTATCCAGTTTACCTAAGTCAAGATCCCCTTGAGTAACTGAAGTGAATTTTTTACCTTCATATTCAGGTAGGTGGCTTAGTAACCATTCATCAACACGATCGCTCAGCAGTAATACTTCAACCCCTTTCTTGCGTAGAACTTCCAGGTGCGGGCTGTTTTTAGCAGCATTAAAGCTGTCGGCTGTGATGTAGTAGATCTTATCCTGACCTTCCTTCATACGCTCAATATAAGCATCTAAAGACACCGTTTGTTCGCTTGAATCTGTATGAGTTGAAGAGAAACGGAACAGCTTAGCAATTTTTTCTTTGTTCGCCGGATCTTCGGCAGGCCCTTCTTTTAGTACCTGGCCAAACTCTTTCCAGAAGCCGTTGTATTCTTCTTCATTTTTGCCTGCAAACTTAGTCAGCATAGACAACACACGTTTAGTACATGCGCTGCGCAGTTTTGCCGTTACGCGCGTATCCTGCAGGATCTCACGGGAAACGTTCAGCGGCAGATCATTAGAATCGAGCACACCTTTCACAAAACGCAGATAAGTCGGCATAAACTGCTCGGCATCATCCATAATAAAGACGCGTTGTACATAAAGTTTCAGGCCATGTGCTTTTTCGCGGTTCCAAAGATCAAAGGGAGCACGTTTAGGAATATATAAAAGGCTGGTATATTCCTGCTTACCTTCCACCTTGTTATGGCTCCAGGTTAACGGGTTTTCAAAGTCATTGGCGATATGCTTGTAGAACTCCTGGTACTCTTCATCTTTAAGTTCGTTTTTATCGCAGCTCCACAGCGCCGTTGCTTTATTGATCGCTTCCCAGTGTCCAGGTGTACCTGGAATCTTTTCACCGTCCGGGCCTTCAGACTCTTCCGTTGCCTCTTTGTACATTTCAACGGGAATACTGATATGATCTGAATATTTAGCAACGATTGAACGCAGTTTGTAATCGTTTAAAAACTCCGTTTCTTCATCACGAAGATGAAGCGTAATTTCGGTACCGCGATCCGCTTTTTCAATATCAGCTACGCTGTAATCTTCTTCACCTGTCGACTCCCAGCAGGTACCGCTGGCAGCATCATCACCGGCTTTACGCGTCTTAACCGTTACTTTATCGGCAACAATAAATGCCGAGTAGAAACCCACACCAAACTGACCGATTAATTGTGAGTCTTTCGCCTGGTCACCTGACAGCTGTGCAAAGAAATCGCTGGTACCGGATTTTGCAATCGTACCTAAATGCTCGATCACTTCATCGCGGGTCATACCAATACCGTTATCGCTAATGGTGATGGTTTTAAGCTCTTCATCAAAGCTTAAACGGACACGCAGATCGGCATCATTTTCAAAAAGAGAACCATCAGAAAGAGCTTTAAAACGTAACTTATCAGCGGCATCAGCTGCATTAGAAACAAGCTCACGCAAGAAAATCTCTTTATTGGAATATAAAGAATGGATCATTAGTTTAAGAAGTTTGCCGGTATCGGCACTAAAGCTATGATTTTGTTGATGTTCCATAATATCTATTTCTCTTTGGATTTAGCCTAAACAAGACTGTGGTTTAAACGATAATAGTAAGATGGGGCTATCGAAAAGCTTTTCAAGGCTGGATTACAAATAATTTTAGTTTTACGAATCAGTTAGACAAAAAATGTACTTTTTATCCCTGTAAAGGGACATAAAGCTAGAGATTACGTCACAGTGCCTGTTTGGCTGGGAAACTGATAAAAGCATCACTGCTAAGGCTATCAAGGAGATTTTTATTTTCCTTTATCAAACAAAGGGATAGAGCTGTTTTAAAAATAGGTATATCTTCATGGTGATGCCTTTATCGATGCACGGTTTGTTAAAAATCTTCATAACCCATCAAATTGATTTGATTTTTTGTTTGTTTTTATATTTTGAATAATTAAGATGTACA
>JBFGZH010000337.1:0-3053 GCA_041586895.1 Psychromonas sp.
CATACTCAGAGTAAAAGATGAAAGTGGCAGGCTCAATTTATCTTTTAGCTTGGTGACTTTTATACGTCTGTTTATTGGTGTTTTATCGGCAAAATAGTGCGCTTAAAGTTTTTTGTCCGGCTCGGTTATAGCCAGCATTGGATTAGCTGAAGTATTTTTCCAAAAAACAAAAAATTGATTGGTGAAATGAGAGGAAGATCTATAAACTACCGCGAATTTACCAAAATTTATGATTTTTGGTGGAAAAAAGATGATTTTCCATCAAGATCATAATCTTTATTTTTATTGATTTCACGGAGGTTATCTTGAGTCATTCCGCCATACTGGTATTGGAAGATGGAACAGTGTTTGAGGGTATTTCAATCGGCGCTGATGGACATTCTGTTGGTGAGGTTGTTTTTAACACGTCAATGACGGGTTACCAGGAAATTCTGACCGATCCATCTTATGCTCGCCAAATCGTTACACTCACTTCCCCCCACATTGGTAATACAGGTACCAATGACGAAGATGAAGAATCTTCAGCAATTCATGCTTGTGGTCTGGTTATTCGAGACCTTCCACTACTTGCCAGCAACTTCCGTAATCAAGCTTCTTTAAGTGATTATCTAAAAGAGCGTAATGTCGTCGGTATTGCCGATATAGACACACGTAAACTGACGCGTATTTTGCGTGAAAAGGGTGCGCAGGCAGGCTGCATTATTGCAGGCGAAAATCTTGATGCTGCAGAAGCTTTAAAACAGGCTAAGGCGTTTCCGGGTCTTAAAGGCATGGATTTAGCCAAAGAAGTAACCACCACTGAAACATTTAAATGGACACAGGGCAGCTGGACATTAACAGGCGGTCTGCCGGCTGACAAAACAGATGCTAAATATCATGTTGTCGCCTACGACTACGGCGCTAAACGCAATATTCTGCGTATGCTGGTTGACCGTGACTGCCATTTAACCGTAGTACCGGCACAAACACCTGCTGCTGACGTATTAGCGATGAATCCCGATGGCGTATTCCTGTCCAATGGACCAGGTGACCCTGAGCCTTGTACTTATGCTATCGAAGCGATTCAAGAGATTCTAAAAACCGATATTCCAGTATTTGGTATCTGTTTAGGGCATCAGTTACTTGCCCTGGCAAGTGGCGCGAAAACAGAAAAAATGAAATTTGGTCATCATGGTGCTAACCACCCGGTTAAAGATTTAGACCGTGGCGTGGTTATGATCACCAGTCAAAACCATGGTTTTGCTGCCGATGAAAAAAGCTTACCTGAAAACCTGCGTGCAACACATGTTTCACTGTTTGATGGTTCACTACAAGGTATTCACCGTACTGATAAAGCTGCATTCAGTTTCCAAGGTCATCCGGAAGCAAGTCCGGGGCCTCATGATGCCGCGCCGTTATTTGATCACTTTATTGAATTGATTGAACAGTACAAAAACGCCTAGTTAACGATCAGAATAAAAAGGTAAATTTCAGATGCCAAAACGTAATGACTTAAAAACCATCCTAATTCTTGGTGCCGGCCCGATTGTTATCGGCCAGGCCTGTGAGTTTGATTACTCAGGCGCACAAGCTTGTAAAGCCTTAAAAGAAGAAGGTTACCGTGTTGTCCTGGTTAACTCTAACCCGGCAACCATTATGACCGACCCGGAAATGGCCGATGCCACCTACATTGAGCCTATTCACTGGCAGGTTGTAGAAAAAATTATCGCGAAAGAGCGTCCGGATGCGGTATTACCGACCATGGGCGGACAGACTGCACTAAACTGTGCGCTGGAGCTTGAAGAAAAAGGCGTATTAGCAAAATACAATGTGGAAATGATCGGTGCGACGGCTGATGCCATCGATAAGGCTGAAGATCGTAATCGTTTCGACAAAGCGATGAAAAATATCGGTCTGGAATGTCCGCGTGCCGGCATCGCTCACTCTATGGAAGAAGCCTACGGCGTTTTAGACATGGTCGGCTTCCCTTGTATTATCCGTCCTTCTTTCACTATGGGTGGAACAGGCGGCGGTATCGCATACAACAAGGAAGAGTTTGAAGATATCTGTTCAAACGGTCTGGATCTGTCTCCAACTAACGAGCTGTTAATTGACGAATCGTTAATCGGTTGGAAAGAGTACGAGATGGAAGTGGTACGTGACAAAAATGATAACTGTATCATTGTTTGTTCAATTGAAAACTTCGATCCTATGGGTATCCATACCGGTGACTCAATCACAGTCGCACCGGCACAGACACTAACGGATAAAGAGTACCAGCTGATGCGTAATGCCTCTTTAGCTGTACTGCGTGAAATTGGTGTGGAAACCGGTGGTTCAAACGTACAGTTCGGTATCAATCCAAAAGATGGCCGTATGGTACTGATTGAGATGAACCCGCGTGTATCGCGTTCATCGGCGCTGGCCTCTAAAGCGACAGGTTTCCCGATTGCTAAAATCGCCGCGAAACTGGCCGTTGGTTATACCCTTGATGAGCTGCAGAATGATATCACCGGCGGCAAAACACCGGCATCCTTTGAGCCGACCATCGATTACGTCGTGACTAAGATTCCACGCTTTAACTTTGAGAAGTTTGCCAACTCCAATGACCGTCTGACTACTCAGATGAAATCTGTGGGTGAAGTGATGGCGATTGGCCGTAACCAACAGGAATCACTGCAAAAAGCACTGCGTGGTTTAGAAGTGGGTGCTGATGGTTTCAGCCCTATGGTGGATCTAAACGATGCAGACGCAAAAGAAAAAGTACTATACGAATTGCGTGAAGCCGGTGCTGAACGTATCTGGTATATCGGTGATGCCTTCCGTTTAGGCATGAGTGTTGATGAGCTTTACGCTATCACTAAGATTGATCACTGGTTCCTGGTACAGATTGAAGATCTGATTTTAGAAGAGAAAGCATTAGCTGAAGGCGGTTTACGCTCTCTTGACCAAGCAACGCTGAAACGCTTGAAGCGTTAAGGTTTTGTCGACAGCCGTATCGCATCTGTGGTGGGTGTGGTTGAGTCTGAAGTTCGTAAACTGCGTGAGAAATTCAATCTACGTCCGGTTTATAA
>JBFGZH010000338.1:0-3039 GCA_041586895.1 Psychromonas sp.
CGTTCATCAATTATCGGTGATGCTGTTGCCCGCACCCTGGAGTTTCAAGGCCATAATATTGTTCGCCAAAATCACGTTGGTGACTGGGGCACACAATTTGGTATGTTGCTCGCTTATATGGAAGAGCTGCGCGCTAAAAATGAGCCGATTGATAATAACCTTGCCAACCTTGAGCTGTTTTATCGTGCTGCGAAAGGCCGTTTTGATGAATCAGAAGAATTTGCAACACGTGCCCGTAATCTGGTGGTTGAACTGCAGGGCGGAAATGAAGAGTGTTTAAAACTGTGGACAGAGTTTAATGAGATCAGCCTTTCACACTGTCAGGAGACTTATGATCGCCTGGGTGTCAGCCTGAAACGTGAAGATGTACGTGGTGAGAGTACTTATAACGATGATCTGGCTGTGGTTGTTGCAGATTTAGATAAAAAAGGCCTGTTGCAGGAGAGCCAGGGTGCCAAATGTGTCTTTTTAGACAGCTTTAAAAATAAAGAAGGCGAACCGCTTCCTGTTATTATCCAGAAAAAAGATGGTGGTTTCCTGTACGCAACTTCAGATCTTGCGGCAATGCGTTACCGTCAAAATAAACTTAATGCCGACCGTATTCTTTATTTTGTTGATGCCCGTCAAGGTCTGCACTTTCAGCAGGTCTTTGAAGTGGCCCGTTTAGCGGAGTTTGTTAAACAGGATACCTCACTTGAACACATGCCCTTCGGTACTGTAATGGGAGAGGATGGCCGCCCATTTAAAACCCGTTCAGGAACGGTGGCAAAATTAGCCGATCTGCTAACAGAGGCCGAGGTGCGTGCTTATGAGTTAGTAAAAGAAAAGAATCAGGAGATGGATGAAAACGAGCTGCGCCATATTGCATCAGTAGTGGGCATAGCTTCCGTTAAATATGCCGATCTGTCTAAGAACCGCACCAGTGATTACACCTTCAGTTTCGACAGCATGCTCAGCTTTGAAGGCAATACGGCCCCTTATCTGCTTTATGCCTACACGCGTGTCAGCAGTATCTTTAATAAAGCCGGCATCGCCATGGACAGCGTAACAGCGCCCGTTACTTTAAGCGAAGAGAAAGAGATCGACCTGGCGAACAAACTGATGCAGTTTAATGAAATCATCAATCAGGTTGCCAAGCAGGGAATGCCGCACTTTTTATGCTCCTACCTGTATGAACTAGCCGGACTCTTCTCAAGCTTTTATGAAGCTTGTCCAATTTTGGTTGCAGAAACAGAAACACAAAAACAGAGTCGTCTGAAGTTAGCCGCATTAACCGCGAAAACCCTTAAACAAGGGCTATCACTACTGGGCATCAATACGCTGGAACGCATGTAAAAATGGCCACCATTAATAGACGTAAAGCGACTAAAACAAGCAAACCAACTGCTCGTAAACGTCCGGTTAACAAACGTAATCAAGCTAAAAAAGGCTTTCCTTTTGTAGCGACTTTTACTGCGTTTTTATTAATGGGCTTTATCGCTTATTTTATCTTTGCCGTTGATAAACCAGCACAAGCGCCTGTGGCAGCGAAAAAACCGACGCTCAAGAAAGAAGAGCAGCTTCCAGAAAAACCGCAGCCGAAATGGGAATATGAAAATGTACTGAAAACCAAAGAGGTCGAAGTCGATATTCCCGTTGCAGAAACACCGACACGCCCTTATCAGATGCAGTGTGGCTCATTTCGCCAACAAGCTGATGCCGAGTCATTAAAAGCACTGATCGCTTTTCAGGGATTAAACAGTGAAGTGAGAAGAACCAACAACGGCAACTGGTACCGTGTCATTTTAGGTCCCTATGAACGTAAACGGCTGGCGGAAAAAGATCGCCATAAGCTGCAGCGCGCTAAAATTAACGGCTGCCAGATCTGGTACTGGCGCTAAGTTATTCAAAAGTGATTAGTGATGGGTAATGGGTGATTAGTGATTAGTGATTAGTGATTAGTGATTAGTGATTAGTATCCCATCACCGTTTACCATTTACCATTTACCGTTTACCGTTTACCCGCCACACAATTCTTTTGTTTCCCCTTGAAAACACAAATTTCCCCCATATATCTTTAATAACAGTCTCCCAAACTACTTGAAAATTCGCTTTGGGATATACGACTTATTCTATTTCCAAGTAAGGTATCAATATGACTACTATTGTTTCAGTACGTCGCGGTAACCAAGTGGTTATTGGTGGTGACGGTCAGGTTTCTCTCGGTAATACCGTAATGAAAGGCAATGCACGCAAAGTGCATCGATTATATAACAACAAAGTAATTGCAGGCTTTGCAGGCGGCACTGCAGATGCATTCACCCTCTTAGAGCGTTTTGAAGCTAAATTGCAGGCTCACCAAGGTAATCTGGAGCGTGCCGCTGTAGAGTTAGCTAAGGACTGGCGTACCGACAGAATGCTGCGTAGACTGGAGGCATTATTAGCAGTCGCAGATGCAAAACATTCATATATCATTACCGGTAATGGTGATGTCGTCAGACCGGAAAATGATCTGATTGCCATCGGCTCAGGCGGAAATTATGCTCAATCTGCCGCGACCGCACTATTAGAAAATACAGATTTAGACGCCAAGACAATCGTTGAAAAAGCGTTAACCATTGCTGGAAATATTTGTGTCTTTACCAATACCAATCAAACCATTGAATGTATTGATTATGAAGACAATAACGAAAGCGCTAAATAGGAATAAATGATTATGTCAAACATGACACCAAAACAGATAGCACACGAATTAGATCGCCATATTATCGGCCAGAATAACGCCAAACGTGCGGTTGCTATCGCTTTACGTAACCGTTGGCGCCGTATGCAGCTTGACGAAGAGATCCGTCAGGAAGTCACACCGAAAAATATCTTAATGATCGGTCCTACTGGTGTAGGTAAAACAGAGATAGCACGACGCTTAGCAAAACTGGCCAATGCCCCTTTTATTAAAGTTGAAGCAACAAAATTTACAGAAGTCGGCTACGTTGGTAAAGAAGTTGAAAGTATCGTTCGTGATCTAGTGGATGCAGCAATAAAGATCACCCGCGAACAAGA
>JBFGZH010000339.1:0-3029 GCA_041586895.1 Psychromonas sp.
AGGCGCAGTTCTAACTCTAAACGGCCGTCTAAATCTTTATTGATCGAGCCGTCAGGATTAAAGCCGCGACCGCGGGTGCCGGCAATCGGGTAGATTTCAACATCATTTGAGCTGCGCGTGTATTTGATGGCACTTTCCGGTGATGCGCCAAAGAGAATAAAGTCACTGTCCTTAAGGTAAAACATATAGGGACTCGGATTGGTCTCTTTTAACTTGGCATAAGCGGCAATCGGATTCGGGCAGGCGAGCGAAAAGCTGCGTGAAGGGACAACCTGAAAAATATCGCCTTTCACAATATGCTCTTTCAGTTGTTCGACAATAGCACAGTACTGGGCATCGGAAACATCGCTTGAGACCTTGCCGGTTAAAGGAAGCAGCTGTTGCTCCGGAGCAACAAAGTCAGTACATAATCTCTGCAGCTCGCTAAGGCGCGTGGCAATGCGCTGCTCATTTTCATCTGAGTATAAGCCGCCAAAGATAGAGCCGATAATCTGGCTCTGTTGTGTCTGATGATCCTGAATCAATAGCGTCTCGGCGACATAAAACATAAAGTCCGGACAGCTGTTGTCACTTTCCGGCACATCAATCAGATCTTCAAAGGTGGCGATAAAATCATAGGCAAAAACACCGCCGAGAAAGAGTGCCTGCGGATGTGCAGAAGGTTTTTTAATTTTATCGACAACAGCGCGCAATGCATCAACGGGAGAAGCGGATTTCAGGCGCTGCTCTTCATCGCCGCTGCGATCCGATTTGGGAAAGTTAAGTTGTAATGTTGTTGCGGACTGCTGGCTGATAAGTTGGGTGGAAAACTGCGGGGTAATAAAAGTGAGGAGATCTTTACCGTTATCGGTTAATGCTTCAAAGGTGACTTTGAGCCCCTGGCAGGTGATCTTCATACAGGCATCGAGCAGCATTAAACTTTTCAGGTGCGCTTTGCTTTCAATCTCGGCAGAGTCTAAAAGGAGATGATTATTGCTGTTGGCTGTTATGCTGTGGAACAGGGCAAGTGAATCTTCAATGTAGTTACAATCGACTTCTACGCTTTTTAAAACCCCAATCGGGTGAAGTGTGTTCATTTTATTATTCCTTTAAAATTCAGTGGCTAATATCTCAATCTTGGTTGCAGTTATCGCCATCGCCAGCACTGTTTAAGGATATTTGCTCTGTTCATTTTATTTCTCTAATTTTATTTTAATTATTTGATTTTAAAACGCCGAATACAAAAAAAGCCCGCAAGTTGCGAGCTTTAAAATTTGGTCTTCTGGAAATTTACAATATACAAAAACCTCATTGCTCGCTTAAGAGAATGAGTGCCACCAATAAACTTTATGAGTAATTGTATTTAAAATCATATATTATGCGTCCAGTAAATTTATAGATACATTTTTTGCGATAATGCGTTTAATGTCAAGGTGATTTTTAGGATATTCATGTTAATTGATCTTCATTCTCATAGTAAGGCCTCTGATGGGCAATTAACAGGCAAAGAGCTCGTAGAGCGTGCCGCCAACCGGCAGGTTGATATGCTGGCGATTACCGACCATGATTCAGTGGACGGTTTGGCGCAGGCTCGACAAACCATTATTGATAAAGGCTTAAAGCTGACCCTGATTAACGGTATTGAAATAACTACTAACTGGCTAAATCATGAAATTCATGTACTCGGGGTAAATATTGACCCGCAGCATGCAGGGTTAAGCGAGTTAATTTTAGAGCAGAAACAAAAGCGTGAAAACCGTGCCATGGAAATGGGACGTCGTCTGGAAAAAGCCAATATTCCCGGCGTCTATGAAGCCGCCAAGCAACTTGCCGGAGAAGGGGCAATTACCCGCGCCCATTTTGCACGTCATTTAGTGGAGATTGGCATCGCCCCGACCTTTCCGAAAGTCTTTGATAAGTATCTCAGCCGCGGAAATACCGGTTATGTGCCGCATGACTGGGTGAGCATGGAAGATGCGATTACTGTTATTCATAAAGCAGGCGGACAGGCGATTTTAGCGCATCCTCACAACTATAACCTGTCCAATAAATGGCTGCGTCGTCTGCTGACCGAGTTTAAAGCGGCTAATGGCGATGCGATGGAAGTCGCCATCGGCCAGCAGTCACCGCAGATGCGCCAGCAGTTAGCGATGTGGAGTGTTGAGTACGATCTGCTGGCTTCCCAGGGCAGTGACTTTCATTTTGTCGGACGCTGGCGGGATTTAGGCCGTGGACTGCATCTGCCGGCCATTGCCAGACCAGTTTGGCATAACTGGCCGAGTTATCAGGCGTTAATCAATAAACAAGAAAAAGAAGAAAAAGTATTATGAGTCAATTTTTTTATGTGCACCCGGAAAATCCGCAGCTTCGTCTTATCAAACAAGCGGTGGAGATTTTAAAGCAGGGCGGTGTGGTTATCTATCCGACCGATTCAGGTTATGCCTTAGGCTGTACTATGGATAATAAACGCGGTTTAGATAAGATCTGCCATATTCGCGATATCAGCAAGAAGCATAACTTTACCCTGGTCTGTCGCGATCTCTCGGAAATTGCAACCTATGCGCGTGTCGATAACCAGGCCTACCGCGCCCTAAAAAGCAATACCCCGGGGGCTTATACCTTTATCTTTAAATCAACCAAGGATTTGCCGAAACGGTTGATGAATCCAAGCAAACGTACTATAGGTATCCGTATTCCCGATAATGTGATTGCGCTGGCGCTGCTGGAAGAGTTAGGTGAGCCGCTAATGAGTACCAGCTTGATACTGCCGGGATCGACAAGCACAGAGTTTGATCCTGAAGATATTCGTGACAAATTAGAAAATCAGGTCGATCTGATCTTAAATGGTGGTTATTTAGGTGAGTCACCGACCACAGTGATCGACTTTTCCGATGATAATGTGGTGATTGCCCGTGAAGGTGCCGGTGATCTCACCCCGTTTCAGTAAATAACTCAGCAGTAATGAGTAAAGAGTAAATAGTGAACAGTAAGCAGTAAGCTGTAAATAGTAAACAGTAAGCAGTAAGCTGTAAATAGTAAACAGTAAGCTG
>JBFGZH010000340.1:0-3027 GCA_041586895.1 Psychromonas sp.
ATATGGGTAAACTAATCGAGTATTCAGATACTAATACGCTGTTTACCACGCCGACGCAGAAGCAGACAGAAGATTATATTACCGGTCGTTACGGATAAACCAATTAAGGAATAAATCATGGAAAACTTAAATATTACCAGCCATATATCCGGGCAGTTTAATAGTGAATTGGAAGGCATTCGCAATCAACTTATGCAGATGGGCGGCTTAATCGAGCAGCAGTTAACCGATGTGCTGACGGCGATGGCTGACAATGACGTTGCGCTTGCCGAGCAGATTATTGCTAAAGACCAAAAAGTGAATCAATTTGAGTCGGCTGTTGATCAGGAGTGTTCACGTATTATTGCCAAGCGCCAGCCAACGGCCAGCGATTTGCGTTTGATCCTGTCGACCATGAAAAGTATTACCGAACTAGAGCGCCTCGGTGACTCTGTGGTCGGTATTGCGAAAATGGTGCGGGCCAATGAAGATAAGAATATCCCTTCATTGATTGGCCTGGAAAACATGGGGCAGATTGTATTAAAGATGCTCCATGATGCCCTGGACGCCTTTACCCGTATGGACTTAAAAGCCGCTATCACGGTTTATAACCAGGACAAAAAGGTCAACCGCCAGCATGAAAGTATTGTTCGTGAACTGATGACCTTTATGATGGAAGATCCGCGCTCTATTCCCACGGTTTTACAAGTTTTGGCATCGGCACGCTCTATTATGCGTATTGGTGATCGCTGTCAGAACCTTTGTGAACAGGTGGTTTATCAGGTGAAAGGCATTGACGTTCGCCATGCGACCAAAGAAGAGATAAATTCGCTGCTCGCAGAGTAAGATTAAACGCAAATAAAAAGGGAGGTGCGTGCATCTCTCTTTTTTATCTGATGACTCATGACGTTCAGCTTGATTAGACTATGTATTAATCCAATTAACACGTAACAGCCAACATGTTAAAAAAAACAGAAAAAATTAACCTATTCACTTTAACTGTTAGTTTAGATAACCTATAATGCACTACATGTTAATTTTTCGCCAAAAAATTAACCTATCAAGCTAAATACACTACGTTAGGTGATTTGAATGTTTAATCCGGAAGTTCCTTACAATATCCCTTCGTTACCTGTCGATGGAATCGAGACGGTAAAAATCCTGAAGAAAGTGACACCTGCCGCGAGAGCACTATCCGCGTTGAATCAGGTTTCTAGGCTTCTCGCCAACCAAAACCTATTGGTTAACCTAATCCCAATATTAGAATCGAAGTCGAGTTCTGAAATCGAAAATATTGTGACCACGACGGATGCACTGTTTAAGCATGAATCGGATTCATCAAGTGCTGACCCTGCAACCAAAGAGGCGTTGAGATACAAAAAAGCTCTGTTCCTAGGGTTCGAATCTATATCAGGGAAAAATGCGCGCCCTCTAAATAGCAATACGGCAATCGACATTTGCAGCGAGCTTATCGGTAAACAAGTTGATGTTCGCAAGGTCACAGGAACGAATTTAAAGAATCAACGTACTGGTGAGGTCATTTACACTCCACCAGTGGGCGAGGATAATCTAAGGAATAAACTGTCTAATTGGGAGCATTACATCCATGATCATGATGTAGACCCACTAATTGCTTTGGCGGTTGCTCACTATCAATTCGAAGCAATCCACCCGTTCCTAGATGGTAACGGTCGAACGGGGCGAATACTCAACATTCTATTCCTCATCGAAAACGAGTTGCTCTCACAGCCGATTCTCTACTTGAGCCGCTACATCGTGCAAAACAAGGAGGATTACTATAGGCTATTGCTGAAAGTTACCAAAGAGGGCGATTGGGAGTCTTGGATCTGCTTTATGCTTGATGCAATCACAATCACCTCTCAATGGACAATCGATAAGGTTAACGCGATTGTAGAGCTGCAAAAGCAAACGTCGGAGTACATTAAAGCGTCTTCTCAAAAAACGTACTCATATGAGTTAGTTGAGCTTTTATTTGAGAAGCCTTACTTAAGAACACGAGATCTGATTGAGAGAGGGATTTACCGCTCTCGACAAGCTGCAATAGCCACCCTCAAGTCACTAGAGGAGTTAGGCGTTTTGGAGTCAAATCTTGCTGGTCGAGAGACGCTATTCATCAATACGCGTCTTTTAGAACTCATGTCTTACGACACTAACGACTTTTTGCCGTTTGCATATAAGTAGTAGATCATCACCAGAGAGTAGTTTCTGGTAGCTTAAGTAGCCTATAGAGCATTGTAGTGGCGTCTTCATTGATGCTCCTGGCAAAGCGTCCTGCACCTCTTCTAAGCGGAATCTACAGCGTTTTCAACTCAAAATTACTGCCCGTAGCCTGCTATCACAGGGGAACTAGGCGACAGCCTAGGGGCATGAGTGGACGAGGTCTGCGAGTCCTGTTTTTAGCCGAGCGATATATGTTCGAGCAAATAACAGCGCCGCTAAAGCAGCGGCCCCAGAGTGTGACTGTATGCAGAAATACCATCAGAATAGCACTTTAGCATAGGGGCCTCGGCTTTAGCCGAACTATAAATAAACCAAGAGCCGGCAGTATCTCACTGTGCCGCTAAAGCAGCGGCCCCGAAGTGTGACTGTCTGCAGAAATACCATCAGAATAGCACTTTAGCACCGGGGCCTCGGGTTTAGCCGAGCTGTAAATAAACCTAGAGCCGGCAGTATCTCACTGCGCCGCTAAAGCAGCGACCCCGAAGTGTGACTGTATGCAGAAATACCATCAGAATAACACTTTAGCACAGGGGCCTCGGCTTCAGCCGAGCTTTAAATAAACCAAGAGCTGGCAGTATCTCACTGTGCCGCTAAAGCAGCGGCCCCGAAGTGTTACTGTATGCACAAATGCCATCAAAATAGCACTTTAGCACCGGGGCCTCGGGTTTAGCCGAGCTGTAAATAAACCAAGAGCTGGCAGTATCTCACTGCGCCGCTAAAGCAGCGGCCCCGAAGTGTGACTGTATGCAGAAATACCATCAGAATAACACTTTAGCATGGGGGCCTCGGCTTCAGCCGAGCTGTAAA
>JBFGZH010000341.1:0-2979 GCA_041586895.1 Psychromonas sp.
AGGTAAAGATACTCTTCTTTATTACCTCTAATTTTAAAAAAGCTTTTGCATTCCCCCTGCTGCTTAAAACATTAACTAATAATGCACTTAAGGGGTAACCGAAAGCACTTAATAACAAAAGCTCCAAGTAACGAACCGATGGCAACCACTTATCTGAAAATAAAAATATAATTAGTTCTTGAGAACTTAAATATAGCCCACCAATCAATAAAAATGTCACAAAACATAATATTGCTAACGCCTTAAAGACAATCCTTCTAAACCTTACTACATCATCCTGTACCTTACTTAATATAGGAAACATCACTGACATCAAGCTGCCCGATGAATACTGAATCACCAGGGCATTAAATTGTTTTGCTCTTTGGAAGTAACCTAAGGTTGCTGCAGAAAAGATCTTACCTATAATGAGGAAATCAATCCGCGTATAGATAGCATCGAGTAAATTAGATAAAAACATTCGAAAACCAAATCCCCATAACTGCTTTAAGGCATTAAAGGAAAAAATGAATGCCGGAGTCCAATCGGCAAACTTCCAAAGAATAATGCTATAAAAAACAGCTTGCGATATAATTTGCGCAACCAGTGCCCAAACGCCGGCACCAGTCAATGCCAGGGTAATGCCAATCACCCCGCTTAACAATGCAGATATAAAGCCCGCTTTAGTCAGCAGTCCATATTTAAGATACTTCCTTAATCTAACCGCCTGCACGCTGCCTAAAGCGCTGATGATGAATAGCACACTAATGGTTTGAGTTAAGGGAATTAATCCTGGATTACCGTAAAAGTCAGCGATTAATTCGGCAGAAAAAAAGGTCCCCAGGGTTAAAACTCCCGCAACAAACAGCGTAAAGTAGAACACCGAAGAGTAGTGTATCGGTAATGTGCCACTCCTTTGTATTAATGCCCCCCCTAGCCCGACATCGGTAAATACCTGTGCAATACCGACCACCACCATCAGCATGGCTATCAAACCAAAATCACTAGGCTCGAGTAAACGGGCAAGAACCATAGTGACTATAAACCCCGTCCCTTGGATTGCCAGCTTCCCCAAAAAGTCCCAAATAAAAGCAGTAATACCTTTTGATTTCAAATTATCCAAAATAATTTCTCGAGTTGATGCTCTTAAAAAGTCGAGCTTAAACAAATCAATAGCAAGGATTAGCGCAGACTTCACAGGCTTTAAAAAAGCGTTATGCTATAAGGCTCATTAAATACTCTCCGTATGCGGTTTTCATTAAAGGTTCGGCGATCTCTTTGATTTGCTCTTTTGTTAGCCACCCCTGGTTAAATGCTATTTCCTCAAGGCAGGCAATTTCAAACCCTTGTCTTTTTACAATGGTTTGTACATACTGCCCGGCATCCATCAAACTGTCATAAGTCCCTGTATCTAACCAGGCAAAGCCACGCCCTAACAGTTCAATATTTAAATCTCCACGCTTTAAATACTCATTATTGACACTGGTAATTTCAACTTCACCCCGCGCTGAAGGTTTGATTGCCTTGGCGATTTCAATCACATCGTTATCATAAAAATACAACCCGGTTACTGCGAAATTTGATTTGGCTTTAAGTGGCTTTTCTTCTATCGACAGCACTTTTTTATTCTCATCGAATTCAACAACACCAAAACGCTCCGGATCTTTAACTTTATAACCAAATATCGTCGCCCCTTTGTCTCGAGCCGCAGCCTTGACCAGCTTTGGCGAAAAGCCCAATCCGAAATAGATATTATCCCCCAATACCAAACAAACTGATTCATCACCAATGAACTCTTCACCGATAATAAATGCCTGCGCCAGGCCGTCCGGACTTGCTTGTATTTCATAACTTATGTTAATGCCAAACTGGCTGCCGTCACCCAATAATCTGATAAAACCGGGCTGATCTTCAGCAGTCGTAATAATTAAGATATCTCTAATTCTTGCCAGCATTAAAACTGACAAAGGATAAAAAATCATTGGTTTATCATAAACAGGTAGTAGCTGCTTAGAGATACCTTTGGTTATCGGATGTAAACGCGTGCCCGTGCCGCCAGCTAAGATAATACCTTTCATCATCGTATTCCTTATTTTTGGGCACCTAATCTTTCCCTCGAATAGGAGCCGTCCAGTACTCTGGTCCACCACTTTTTATTGCTTAAGTACCAGAGGATGGTCTTGCGCATCCCGCTTGCAAATGTTTCCTCTGGTTTCCAATTAAGCTCTTGTGCAATTTTGCTCGCATCAATGGCATAACGAATATCATGTCCGGGACGATCCTTCACATAAGTAATAAGATCCTGATAATGTTCAACACCTGCTGGTTTAACAGGGACAAGCTCTTCCAATAATGCACAAATAGTTCTAACGACTTCAATATTGGTTTTTTCGTTATGCCCGCCAATATTGTAGGTCTCACCAACACGGCCTTCGCTAAGCACTTTATATAATGCTCGAGCATGATCTTCGACATACAGCCAGTCACGTATCTGCATACCATCACCATAAACAGGTAAAGGTTTGCCTTCCAATGCATTGAGAATAACTAAGGGAATAAGTTTTTCCGGAAACTGATAAGGGCCGTAATTATTGGAGCAGTTCGTTATCAGTGTGGGTAAAGCATAGGTACGCTGCCATGCTCTTACCAAGTGGTCACTTGCTGCCTTTGACGCAGAGTAAGGAGAGCTGGGCGCATAGCGTGTTTTTTCAGTGAAAAGATCTGTAGGCCTTTGTAAATCACCATAGACTTCATCGGTAGAAATATGCTGGAAGCGAAAAGCGGCTTGGCGTGACTTATCCAATTGCAGCCAATATTGTCGAGCGGCTTCCAACAATTGATAGCTACCAACAATATTTGTTTCAATAAACGCCGCCGGACCATCAATGGAACGGTCAACATGAGACTCTGCGGCCAGGTGCATCACCGCATCGGGTTGGTATTCTGCAAATAAGTTTTCCAGTTCGCTGCGCTTGCAAATATCAGTTCGAGAAAATGTAT
>JBFGZH010000342.1:0-2973 GCA_041586895.1 Psychromonas sp.
CGATGATTATAATGCGATTTTAGTGCAGGCCGTCTGTGATCGCCTGGCCGAAGCCTTTGCTGAATATCTGCATCAGCAGACGCGTAAAGAGTACTGGGGATTTGCCGCGGATGAAACCTTAACGAATGATGATCTGATCCGTGAAAAATATCAGGGTATTCGTCCTGCGCCGGGTTATGCGGCCTGTCCCGAGCATAGCGAAAAGCAGGTGATTTGGGATCTGATGGATGTTGAGCAGCAGATCGGCATGCAGTTAACCAGCAGTTATGCGATGGATCCGGGCGCTTCTGTTTCCGGGTGGATCTTCTCGCATCCTGAAAGTCGTTACTTTGCGGTGGCTAAAATTCAGCAGGATCAGTTAGAAGATTATGCGCAGCGTAAGGGTTGGGATCTGTTAACGGCAGAAAAATGGTTAGGGCCTAACTTGTCGTAATTCTCTTTATTTACTATTAACTATTAAGGGAGCGCCAGCTCCCTTATTGATAGCGCTGTTTACCTGCCACTCTCTGCATAAATATTCGCTGATTTATTTTATTCTTCCTGAATTGCTCTTTATTTATTGTCTCTACCTCTCTATCATTAACGATCCATTTTTAAGTTGGTTTGCAGACATGCCTAAGATTACTCAGCAAGATATTTCCACTAGTTTCGGCCGCAATATTATTGACCGCGGTACCCGTTATTTTAAAGAAAGTCGGGTGTTATCCTGCGAATTTGATGAGCAGACACAGAAACTCAGCGGTAGTGTCAAAGGCAGTGCACCAACCCCTTATCAAACCAGCGCGGCGATTAAAAAGTCCAATAAAGGCGGCTTTATTATTCACAGCACCTGCAGCTGTCCGGTCGGCTGGAACTGTAAACATGCCGTGGCTTTGCTGCTTGCTTACCAGGCCGACACGCCTAATTATAATATCGAAAACAGTTACCAGAGCTGGTTTGAACTACTGCAGCAGCAATTGGCCAAAAAACAAGTCACCCCCGGCAGCAGTGCTTATCAGGGCTATTTCCGCCTTTCCTTTAATAAAAGTGCTTACAATCATTCACTGCGCTACCTGCAGGTGGAATACGGCTCGGTACGCTTTTTAAAAAGTGAAAAGCGCAATGTCTTTGCGGAAAAAGATCTGATTTCCGTGGTCGATAATGAAGCCTGGATGGAAAGCTACAAATGGGTAAGCGCAGAAGATGTTAGTATTCTGCAGCTGCTGTTAGCTAAAGAGGGGCGGGTTGCTAAGCTGGGCAAAAGCGCTATCTATAATGACAATGATCTGCTCGCGCTGCAGAAAATATTAGCCACCGGGCGCTGTTTCTGGGAAACGTTATCCCTACCTGTGCAGGCGGGGGAAAAGAAACAATTAACACTGCAATGGCTGGAGCAGGAAAAAGGCTTAAAACAGCTGCAGCTGACACTCACAGAGAGTGAGCACTGGCTGCTGATCCCCACGCCGACACCCTACTATATCGATACCGATAGCGGCCTGGTCGGGCAGATAGAGACGCAGTTTGATCGCGACTGGCTGCTGTCATTATTACAAACGCCGCCTCTTGCAGATAAACAGTGTGAGCACTTTACTCAGGAAGTGTCACTGCGTTTTCCCGATGCCGTATTGCCTAATCCGGTTGCTTATCCGACCCGGCAGATTGATGACCCGCTGCAGGTGGTCTTTTCGCTGAGTGAACAGAAGATCAAAGAACAAGCGCTGTTTGTGGCGCGTTTATCTTTTCATTATGGTGAGCTGATTCTAGATCCCGCTGTGCTGGATGAGCCGACGCGCACCGAGTTTATGTACGGCAATGAGATTGTCAGCATTAGTCGTGATATTGACCTGGAATCACTGGCGCTGAAGCAGTTTGAAGAACTCTGCCTGTTGGATCTGCACATGTACGATCCGCAACAACCGCAGTCGACGCAGCTGCTGGGTATTCTGCCGCCCGAGTTAGGCGGCACCCAGCAGTTCCAGTGGTTATCTTTATTAACCGCGCATAAAGCACGCTTAGAAGTATTAGGCTGGCGCTTTGATATCTCGCCGAGCCTGGCGCTGGATAGTGAGCAGGTGGACAGCATAGATCTGGAAATCGAAGAGCAGGGTAACTGGTTTGACCTGGGGGTTTCCATTGAAATTGAAGGCAAGCGTATTGAACTGCTGCCGCTGCTGCTGGAATGGTTGCGCAGCAATGAAGAGTGGCAGCAGCATCAGTTTGATATTTTACTGGCGCAGCCCAATGGCCGGCCGTTACGCATTAAGCGGCAGTCGATTCAGCCAATTTTATCTATTCTTCAGGAGCTCGGTGAAGTCAATAATAACAATATTCACTTACCGCAAAGCCAGGCGGCTTTACTGGCACAGTTGCCGGAAATTAATAACTGGGTCGGCGGAGAGCACGTTAAAGCCCTGGCAGATAAGCTGAGCAATTTCAGCGGTATTCAGGCGGTGCAGTTACCCGATAACCTCAATGCCAGCCTGCGTGACTACCAGTTAGCGGGACTGAACTGGCTGGCTTTTCTCAATGAGTATGGCTTTTCCGGTGTCTTAGCCGATGATATGGGTCTGGGAAAAACCATTCAGACGCTGGCCTACCTGCTCTATAAAAAACAGCACAGGCAACTGTCCGATCCGGCCTTAGTGATCTGCCCGACATCGCTGGTCGGCAACTGGTTCAACGAAGCGCTGAAATTTACCCCGACCCTGAAAGTCCTGGTTTTACATGGTGTCGACCGCCATCAGCACTTTGCCTCATTAGGCGATTACGATCTGCTGATCACCACTTACCCCTTAGTTGGCCGCGATTTCAAACAGCTTAATGAATTTAAGTTTTCCGATCTGATCCTCGATGAAGCGCAAACGATTAAAAACCCGCTGGCGAAAATGACCAAGAGTATCAAGCAGTTAAATGCACGGCAGCGCTTATGTCTAACGGGAACGCCGCTGGAGAATCATTTAGGGGAACTGTGGTCATTGTTTGACTTTCTGATGC
>JBFGZH010000343.1:0-2967 GCA_041586895.1 Psychromonas sp.
AAAGGTAGTAACAAATATGAAACTTGTGATCTAAATCACATTTATAAGCCTGTTTGATAAATAAACTCCTTGGCATTTACAGTAACTCAATATTAGCTCGCTAATAAATTATCGCTGCAGCACCTGCAATTATTATAAGGCTTATTTTATGGTTAATAAATTAGAGCAATTACGTGCGTTAACAACCGTTGTCGCAGATACCGGCGATATTGAAGCGATGCATAAATATCAACCTGAAGATGCGACCACCAACCCTTCGCTGATTTTAAAAGCAGCACAAATTCCCGCCTATGCGCCGTTAATTGATGATGCGATTGCCTACGCCAAAACACAAAGCAGCGTCAAAGCACAACAAATTGAAGACGCATGCGCGATGCTCTCGGTGAATATAGGTAAAGAGATTTTAAATATTATTCCCGGGCGTATTTCCACCGAAGTCGATGCCAGACTCTCTTATGATACAGAAGCGAGTGTGGCCAAGGCACGGCAACTGATAAAAATGTATAACGATGCCGCTATCGGCAACGAACGTATTCTAATTAAACTCGCTGCCACCTGGCAAGGGATCCGCGCAGCAGAGATTCTCGAAAAAGAGGGCATAAACTGTAACTTAACCCTGTTATTTTCTTTTGCCCAGGCGCGCGCCTGTGCTGAAGCGGGTGTCTTCCTTATCTCCCCTTTTGTCGGACGTATTTTAGATTGGTATAAGAAAAGCGAAGGACGTGACTTCACGCCTGAGTCCGATCCCGGCGTACAATCTGTGAGTAAAATCTACAACTATTACAAAACCTACGCTTATCAAACCATAGTGATGGGTGCAAGCTTTAGAAGCAGCGCTGAAATATTAGCACTGGCCGGCTGCGATCGGCTCACCATCAGCCCGGAATTATTACAGGCGCTTGCCGATGAACAGGGCGAGGTAAGCAGAAAATTATCTCCGCCTGCAGAGACTAAAACGCCTCCTGCACCACTGACCGAAGCACAATTCCTCTGGCAGCACAATCAGGATGCCATGGCTGTGGAAAAGCTCGCAGAAGGTATCCGTAACTTTGCTAGCGACCAGGATAAACTTGAGGAAATGATAGCGGCACGGCTATAACTCGAGTTTCCGTTAGCTAAACAGGACCAAATAAACGCAAGCAAAGCCATAAGAAGGCCAACGGCCATGCTCTTTTGCAAAAGAATTACATTTATAAATAGGGAATAAAAATGCAGGTTATCATGGGTTTAGTCGGGATTATTTCATTAATTATTATTGCAATAATCTTTTCCAGCGATCGTAAAGCGATCAATTTACGCACAGTGGCGGGCGCCTTTGCCGTACAGGCACTGATACCGGCGGTGGTTATATTCACCGATTCCGGCGCCAGTGTCCTCGGCGGCATGTCAGCGGCAGTACAAACGGTGATTGACAGCGCCAATGCCGGCGTCAGCTTCCTTTTTGGCGGCTTAGTGTCCGGTAAAATGTTTGAAGTGTTTGGCGGTGGCGGCTTTGTTTTTGCCTTTCGCGTGCTGCCTATTATTATCTTCTTCGCTTCCCTGATGGCGGTGCTTTATTACCTGGGGATTATGCAGTTTGTTATCAAAATATTTGGTGGGGCGCTGCAGAAGCTGCTCGGTACCAGCCGTACCGAATCCATGTCTGCTTCAGCCAATGTATTTGTCGGGCAAACAGAAGCCCCCCTAGTGGTTAAACCTTTTATTAAGTCAATGACCCGCTCGGAGCTGTTTGCGATCATGGCCGGTGGCTTAGCGTCGGTCGCCGGTTCGGTATTAGCGGGTTATGCTTCTTTAGGTGTGAGCCTTGATTACCTTATTGCCGCTTCATTTATGGCGGCGCCGGGTGGTTTGCTGATGGCGAAATTATTAGAACCGGAAACAGAAACCCCGCGCGATAAATTAAACGACTTGAATGATCAAGATGCCAGTGCCGATGCCGAAGCACAACCCGTTAATGTTATCGATGCCGCAGCTTCAGGTGCCGCGTCGGGTCTGCATTTAGCCATGAACGTTGGCGGTATGTTAATCGCCTTTATCGCACTGATCGCGCTGATTAACAGTATTTTAGGCGCAGCCGGTGGCGTTTTTGGTGCAGAGGCACTGACCCTGCAGCAGATTCTAGGTTACCTGTTCGCCCCTATCGCTTTCCTTATCGGTGTTCCCTGGTCAGAAGCGCTTCAGGCGGGCAGTTTACTGGGTCAAAAACTGGTGGTTAACGAATTTGTTGCCTATATCGATTTTGTCGGCATCAAAGAGACTCTCAGTGAGCATACTCAGGTGATTGTCACTGTTGCCCTATGTGGTTTTGCCAACCTCTCTTCAATGGCTATTTTATTAGGCGGCCTAGGTGTAATGGCTCCTTCCCGTCGCCCTGATATTGCCCGTTTAGGCTTAAAGGCAGTACTGGCCGGTACGCTATCTAACTTTATGAGTGCCTGTCTTGTGGGTATCTTTTTCGCACTGAGCGTGCTTTAACTTCAGTATTAGAAAACATAGCAGGCACCTTAGTTAAGTATTAGCTTTTGTGTCTGCCAGCTCTTCTCGCGTCGACCAACAGGCGTCCGACAACTTCAATCTTCTTCGTAAAATCTAAGGATTTAAACCATGAGTGATTTACAAGCCGCATCCCGTCAGGGGATCCAGCTAATGGATTTGACCACATTAAATAACGACGATAGCGAGCAGAAAGTGGTGCAGTTATGTCGCGATGCTCACACCCTCGCCGGAGACACGGCGGCTGTCTGTATCTACCCGCGCTTTATTCCTATTGCCCGTAAAACACTGCGCGAGCAGAATACGCCGCACATCAAAGTGGCCACGGTAAGCAACTTTCCTCACGGTAATGATGATTTGGAAATAGCCCTGGCAGAAACCCGCGCCGCCGTTGCTTACGGAGCCGATGAAGTGGATGTGGTTTTTCCTTACCGTGCTCTGATGGCCGGCAATAGCGAGATTGGCGCCACCATG
>JBFGZH010000344.1:0-2958 GCA_041586895.1 Psychromonas sp.
CTGCCGGAAACGGCACAGGTTTGTTCCTGTTTTGACGTGAAAAAAAGCGATATCGGTACAGCAGTGGCCGCAGGCTGCACGACTATTGATGCGGTGAAAATGGAAACCGGCGCCGGTACAGGTTGTGGCGGTTGTGTACCGCTGATCACACAGGTTGTAAATGCCGAGCTGGCTAAACAGGGTATGGAAGTTAAGAACCATATCTGTGCGCATTTTGCCTACTCCCGCCAGGAGCTTTTCCATCTGATCCGTGTTGAAGGCATTAAAACCTTTGCTGAGCTGTTAGCTAAATACGGCAGCGGTTACGGTTGTGAGGTTTGTAAACCGACCATTGGCTCTATTCTTGCGTCCTGCTGGGGGGATTACATTCTTAGCAGCGAACATAACGGCCTGCAGGATACCAATGATATTTTCCTCGGCAATATGCAGAAAGATGGTACCTACTCGGTGATTCCGCGTATGGCCGGTGGTGAAGTGACGCCAAAGGCACTGGCTGCGGTGGCGAAAGTGGCGGAGCAGTATGACCTGTACACTAAAATTACCGGTGCACAGCGAATCGGCCTGTTTGGCGCGCATAAGAGTGATCTGCCGGATATCTGGTCACAACTGATTGCTGCCGGGTTTGAAACCGGTCAGGCTTACGCCAAAGCCCTGCGCATGGTGAAAACCTGTGTCGGCAGCACCTGGTGTCGCTATGGCGTGCAGGACAGTGTCGGTCTGGGTGTGGAGCTGGAAAACCGCTACAAAGGGCTGCGTACACCGCACAAAATGAAATTCGGTGTCTCCGGCTGTACCCGTGAGTGTGCCGAAGCACAGGGCAAAGACGTGGGTGTTATCGCCACTGACGCCGGCTGGAACCTCTATGTCTGTGGTAACGGCGGCATGAAACCGCGCCATGCCGAGCTGCTGGCCTCGGATCTGGATAAAGCAACCCTGATTCAATATTTAGACCGCTTTATGATGTTCTATGTACGTACCGCCGATAAGTTAACCCGTACTTCTGTGTGGTTAGAAAACCTCGAGGGCGGTATTGATTACCTTAAGCAGGTCGTGATTGACGATAAACTGCAAATCAATGCCCAGCTGGAAGAGGATATGGCGGCTGCCATTGCCAGTTATCAGTGTGAGTGGAGCACCACCCTGTCTGACCAGGAACAGTTAAAACGTTTTGCGCACTTTATCAACAGTGATTTACAGGATGACAATGTTATCTTCACTCCGGAGCGCGGTCAGAAACGTCCGGCATTTTATGCTGAAAAAGCCCCTGTGTATAAAATTGAATTGGAGAATGCGTAATGAGCAACTGGACGCGAGTATGTGAATTAAATGATATTTATCCGGCGACAGGTATCTGTGCGCTGGTGGAAAATAAGCAGGTAGCCATTTTCCGTCCGGCAGCAGACTGCGAAGTCTATGCGCTGAATAATATGGACCCCTTTGCCCACTCCAACGTGTTATCGCGCGGTGTGCTCTGTGAGCATAATGAGCAGCTGTGGGTGGCTTCACCGCTGAAAAAGCAGCGCTTTAATCTGCGTGACGGCTCATGCATGGAAGATGCACAGGTCAAGGTTGAAGCCTATCAGGCACGTGTGGTTGATGGCTTTGTGGAAGTGCAGCTATAAGCGCATTTGTGGCGGTAAATTTTTTTCATGGCAATAGCGTGAAAATTAACAGGTCGAGATTTAATAGCTAAAAAGTTTCCTGCTCATCTTTTTCGACGCGGATAAAGGGTGAGTAGGGAGCCTTTCTCTATTCAATTTTAACTTTAAGGATAAATATATGGCAGATTTAAAACCAGCAGAATTCGTACAAACCATGATCGATGTGGGTGAAGCGAAAGTAAAAACCAGCACACGGGATCTGATACTGCGCGGCACTATGGCGGGTATCATTCTTTCCCTGGCTGTGGTGGTCGCGATTACGGCGATCGTTCAAAGCGGTATCGGTATGGTGGGGGCCCTGGTCTTCCCCGTTGGTTTTTGTATTTTGAGTTTAATGGGCTACGACCTGGTGACCGGTGTCTTCGGTCTGGCACCGCTGGCGAAATTTGACAACCGCCCGGGTATTACTTGGCGCCGCATCCTGCGCTGCTGGGGGCTTGTAGGTCTGGGTAACCTGATTGGTTCGTTGATTGTTGCTGTGTTAATCGCAATTTCTTTGACCAATAATTTCACTATTGATCCCAATGCTGTGGCGCAAAAATTTATTGCGGCATCGACGGCGCGTTCGGCGGGTTTTGAAAACCTCGGCGCCGACGGTTGGATTACCTGTTTTGTACGCGCTATCTTCTGTAACCTGATGGTCTGTCTAGCTGTGATCGGCAATATGACTGCACGTACGGTTGCGGGCAAAATTGCGGCAATGTGGTTGCCTATCTTTACCTTCTTTATTCTCGTTTTCGAGCACACAGTGGTTAATATGTTCCTGTTCCCGCTAGGTATGATGCTAGGTGCCGATTTTGGTATTGCGACCTGGTTGAACTTCAACCTTATCCCAACCATCTTAGGTAACATTGTTGGCGGTCTTGTCTTTACCTGTATTCCTCTATACCTGACTCACGCTAAGACAGCACCAGCACTTGGCTCAGAACAGAGCGAGCAAGTAGAGGTTGAAGCAGTAGTACTGAACAAAAAAGCCGCCTAGTCGCTTTTGGCAAGTGCGCTCTTAGTGGCGCAGTGCTAAAAATAACAGGCCCAAAAGGCGCTGAGTAAATCACTCCAGCGCCTTTTTTAATGCCTGCAGGAATCAATTTATTGAATATATTAAGTAGAGCATTGATTTACAAGAGGGGCCGCGGTGTGATCCGCGCTGTGATTGGCTTATAGCTCGACTAAAGTCGAGGCCCCTGTGTGTCGCTGTGTAAAAAGAGCAAGGCGAATGAATTCCGCGCCTCAAAGGATAGCAGTCAACAAAGGGGGGTAGCTTTAGCCGCGCCGTTATTGGCTTATAGCTCGACTA
>JBFGZH010000345.1:0-2942 GCA_041586895.1 Psychromonas sp.
AGCATAATAGGTAGTTATGGTGTGGTGCAGCTACCTGTGTTAGTAGCTCCTCACCAAAAAGCATTGTGTTTCGCGGATAAACAGTTAAAACAGGCGTAGCAAATATTGCCCCCATCAGTAACAGCGACTTGTCAAACGCATTCTCCGATGTGGCAAATTTGAGCAGGCGCGGTATGAGTATTTACGGCATGCCGATTAGCAGAAATACTATGTTTCCTTCTTTGCGCAGCTCTATTATGATCAATAAGCTGAAAAATGAAGCCAACAGTTTTAGCCAAAATAAAAGTTACTCAACTTTCCAGACTTTTATGCACCATAAAACCGGTATTAATAAGACTGACATCATAAGAAATATATCGCCCTGCAGCGACTCAAACAATACTCCGGCAATGTAGGTAAACAAGGCGGTCATTAATCCCAGAGCAAGGCCGGAATATAATGACTGATAACGCACCATCTCGACATTTTTCTGTAAACCTATATAACGGATCGCCGCCAAGTGTGTTACAGCAAAGGTGAAAGCATGAAATGTCTGCACCATCGCCAGCAGATAAACATCAGTCGTCAAGGCGAGTACTAACCAGCGCAGTATCGCAGCAATTAAGCCTAATAAAAGCATCTGTTTGATTGACCAGCGGCTGAATAATTTACGGGTAAAGCGCATCAGTAAAACTTCGGCAAAGACACCAATCGCCCATAACCATGCAATGGATACTTCAGAGAGACCTTCGCGACTCCAGTAAATTGCACTGAAAGCATAATAAGCACCATGACTGCCCTGAACCGCGCCGACAATGATTAAAAACAGCAGCACCTGAGTCCGTTTGCATAATGACAATATAGACTGCCCGGGGACTTGTTGTGCCGAGCTTCCATCCTCTAAGCGCGGAGCAAGGCGCAGTAGGCTAAGTAGCCACATCACCAGAGTGGCGCAAACAATTCCCCATAAAATGGCCTGTGTACCATATCGGGCAATAAACCAGCCGATACAGGTTGAGCCGGCAATAAAACTTAATGATCCCCATAATCGCGTCCGCCCGTAATCTAAACCTATCTGCTTCACTAAGCGCGCACCTATGATATCCCCTAAGGGAATCATAGGCGCCATTAAAAAGTTGACCAATAGGGTAATGATGGCCAACCATAGCTCCCCCTGCAGATAAAACAGGACAGTAAATACCAACAGGGTTAGAAAGGCTAAAATGCGCAATAAACGTAATAATCCTTGTCCCGTTGAGACTCTTGGTAATAAGCTCAGGCTACTGACAAAACGTAATGCTAGACCGATAGAAAACAGTGAGCCGATAGCGCCGCTGGAGAGCCCCTGATCTTCCAGCCACACGCCCCAGAAAGGTAAGAATATTCCCCAGAGAAAAAAGAAAGAGATAAAGTATAGGCTTAACCAGAATGTAGCAGGAATAGAAAACAACAGGCACCTCGTTACAGGTTAAAAGAGTATTGGCAGAAGTAAGCAGACTGCTGCTGGCGATAAAAAATCTGCGCCTGTTATATAGTGTTAGCCCCCTGTTGTCTATATTGTTTTCTGAATATGGCAATATTACTCAGTGAGTTAGCCATGACTGAAAAGCAGGTAGCACAAACAGCAAGAAAGCATTTTTTAAAAACTTGCTATCTCGCTGCGAGGTAAGATTAAACGACCAGGTCTAATTTATTTAACAGGGCATTAAACTGACTATCGAGCGGCGCATGGATAGTCAGTTTTTCCCCCGTTAGCGGATGCATAAAAGTCAGATCAGCGGCGTGCAGTAATAAGCGGTGGCTGGCAAACTCCTGACGGAACATTTTATTATGCTTACCGTCGCCATGTGTGGTATCGCCGATAATAGGATGACGTAGATGTTTCAAATGACGGCGCAGCTGGTGCCTTCTGCCCGTTTTCGGAAGTAATTCCACCAGCGAATAACGTGATTGTGGATAGGGAGCGACCGCAATCGGCACTTCACATTGGGCAAGCCCGCGATAATGGGTCACTGCAGCTTGTGCTTCGCTATTCGGGTTGGCATTTTTATCTGCAATTCTGTCCAGTTTCTTTTTCAACGCGTAATCCAGCTGACCGGATCCGATATGCCCTCTCACCACAGCTAAATAACGTTTTTCCGTTTTTTGCTGCGCAAACTGCTCCATTAAGTCTGTGGCGTGGGATTTATCGAGTAGAAACAGCAAAACGCCGGATGTCGCCCTGTCAAGGCGATGTGCAGGATAAACGCTCTGACCAATTTGCGCGCTTAGCTTCTGCACGGCAAACTCTGTCGCATGGCTGTCAAGCCAACTGCGATGTACTAATAACCCGGAGGGTTTGTTAATGGCAATAAGCTGCTGATCGCGATAAATAATCTCCAGCTGAGAATCCGGACTTTCCATTTGCGCTGCTTGTTTATTTGCTAATGGCTTTTTTTCAAACATTAAATATCTCATTTATTAAGGGTTCAGGCCAAATATAAGCTAACAGCTTTATTTTAACATGTTTATAAACCCTTAATAGGGTCAATAACAATACTGCTATAGGGTAAAGATGCAGAGAAGAGTCCGGTTTATTAAGCAGCTAACTGCTCAGTAGCTGCTTAATAGTGCGCGCCTGATGAGGGCCTGTTTATCTTTCCTAGCCTAACCTGTAGTCGCCGAAAAATCACTCAACCAAGGCGCAAAAAGTGTGGTTTAGTTATTCTAACTGAACTTTGAGCAACACAGAGTGAGTGATTTTTAGGCACTACCCGAAGAGCTGGGGCTATTTTTCACTCTGACTGCGTTGTCAAATGTTAACTATAGATGGCTATTACTTAAATCTTCCGCCTTGCCAGAGCAAAAAATAGCCTCCCGCAGGAACGGCGACGAAAGATAAATAAGCCCTAGTCTTTTAGCGTCTCCTGCAAATACTGAGTAAAACGAGCCCAGGATTTTTTATCGGCATCGGCACGATAAGC
>JBFGZH010000346.1:0-2917 GCA_041586895.1 Psychromonas sp.
CTGTAACGTAATGTTTCATTATCACTGAGCATGCTTTACCTCGGTATTTAAATTTGCATTTTAACCTTGCCAGCTACGAAATGCGCAGCTCATCACTCATTACTGCAATAGTAAAGAGTGAATGGTAATAAGTGGATCGCTCATTCCCCATCACTCATCACTGCAATAGTGAATAGTAAAGAGTGAAGAGTGAATGGTAATGAGTGGCTCGCTCATTCCCCATCACTCATCACTGCAATAGTGAATAGTAAAGAGTGAATGGTAATGAGTGGATCGCTCATTCCCCATCACTCATCACCCATAACTCATCACCCATCACTCAATGACTGTTCCAGTATCTGATTGAAAGAGGCAATAACCGCTTCAGGATCATCTGCCTGAGTAATGGCGGTCACCACGGCAATACTGCCGACGCCCGTTGCCCGCACAGCCGGCGCGCGCTGCAGATTGATACCGCCAATCGCAACGGTGGGCGTATCGGCAAGCAAAGCCGCATATTTGTGCAGACGCTCTAAACCCTGCGGATCCGAGGGCATATCCTTGGTTTGTGTCTCAAAGATATGCCCCAGTGCGATATAACTGGGCTGCAGCTGTTTAGCACGCAACAGCTCATAATAGCCGTGAGTGCTCAGCCCTAAGCGCAGGCCGGCATCGGCAATCAACGGAAGATCCGCAATCTCCATATCTTCCTGACCAAGATGCACCCCATAGGCGCCATGTTTAACCGCCAGCTGCCAGTAATCATTAATAAACAAACGCGCATTGTACTTTTTACCCAGCGCGATAGCGTCAATGATCTGCTGTTCAACCTGCTCTGGCTGTTTATCCTTAATACGCAGCTGCAGGGTTTTCACCCCCGCTTTCAGCACTCTTTCCAGCCATTCGACACTGTCGAGCACCGGATATAGGCCAAGATTTAAGGTACCGCAGGAGGCAAAACCGGGCCCTGCCTCTAAACTGCCGGGCAGATCCAGTTCATAGCCGGCTTTTGATTCCGGCAGCACCACCTCAGGAAAGTCACTCGGCTCAGTCGGCCAGCCGCAATGGGCAACCGCCCCTTCACCCTGGCCGAGTTTTTTAGCGGCTTTTAAACCTTGATTAAGATAGGCTTTAGCAATCACCAGCGCATCTTCAATAAAGTACCCCTGCGCCATAGTGGCGGCAATCGCACTGGCTAAGGTACAGCCGCTGCCATGGCTGTGCACATGCTGTAAGCGCTCACTGCTTAAGGCTATTTCACGCTTACCGTCTGTCCAGTAATCCAGGGCAAGCTGCTCCAGCAGCGGAAAATGTCCGCCTTTAATCAAGACGCTTTTACAGCCCAGCGAGATCAGCTTTTCTGCCGCCGGCTTTAATGATTCACCGCTGATTAACGCATGACCGGAAAGACTGATCACTTCACTGGCATTAGGCGTGAGCAGATCGACAAGCGGCAGCAGCTCGCTTTTAATGACCTCAGTAATGCCCGGCTCGGCCATATTATCGCCGGTCGAGGCAACTGCCACAGGATCATAGATAACAAAGGGAGGCTGCGCCCAGCTGTGCTTAAATTCGGCAAGCTTGGCCGCCAATATGCGTACATGCTCAATAGCAGCAAGCAAACCGATTTTAATCACTCTGGCCGGCATATCCGCCGCCAGACAGTCAATCTGCTCGGCAAAGATCTTGGCCGAAACATTCTCCACCAGACTGACCTGCTGTGAGTTTTGCGCCGTGACCGCTGTGATCACCGAGCAGCCATCAGCAGCTAATGCCTTAAAAGTATGGAGATCCGCCTGGATCCCCGCACCACCACTACTGTCTGAGCCGGCAATTGTCCAAACAATATGACTCATACTAGCCATTCTCCGCTTCTAAAACGGGTGGCAGGTAAATTTCCGCACCACTTTCATTAAACTCTTTCGCTTTGTCGCGCATTCCCTGTTCAGTCGACATAGTAATAGTTTCATCAAGCAATTTAACTGAAATCTCTCCCTCTTCCAGCTGTCTGCTGAAATCACGTACATCCTGCGTAATCTTCATTGAACAGAATTTCGGCCCGCACATAGAGCAGAAATGCGCGACCTTGCCTGACTCCTGCGGTATGGTCTCATCATGGTACTCACGGGCAGTTACCGGGTCTAAGCCAAGATTGAACTGATCTTCCCAGCGGAACTCAAAACGTGCTTTGGATAGCGCATTATCACGGATCTGCGCGCCCGGATGGCCTTTGGCCAGATCAGCGGCGTGAGCGGCTAATTTATAGGTAACCAGACCGGTTTTTACATCATCTTTATTAGGCAGGCCTAAATGTTCTTTCGGGGTCACATAACAGAGCATGGCACAACCGTACCAGCCGATCTGTGCGGCACCTATACCTGAGGTGATATGATCGTAACCCGGTGCAATATCAGTGGTCAGCGGGCCTAAAGTATAGAAAGGCGCTTCAAAACAATCGCTCAGCTGCTTATCCATATTTTCTTTGATCATCTGCATCGGCACATGACCCGGACCTTCAATCATCACCTGTACATCATATTCCCAGGCAACTTTAGTTAATTCACCTAAAATTTCCAGTTCAGAAAATTGCGCCTGGTCATTGGCATCGGCAATGGAGCCCGGACGCAGACCGTCACCCAGTGACAGGGATACATCGTACTGCTGACAGATTTCACAAATTTCCCGGAAATATTGATAAGCAAAGTTTTCCTTATGATGGGATAAACACCATTTCGCCATAATAGAGCCGCCACGGGAAACAATACCGGTCACACGTTTAGCCGTCATCGGCACAAAGCGCAGTAACACGCCGGCATGGATAGTAAAGTAATCCACACCCTGCTCAGCTTGTTCAATCAGGGTATCGCGGAACACTTCCCAATTAAGATCTTCAGCAACACCATTCACTTTTTCCAGTGCCTGATAAATCGGCACAGTA